>JAPLSS010000186.1 GCA_026398515.1 Candidatus Sumerlaeota bacterium
TCCTGGCTGGTCACCGAGAACGCGGCGGCCTGGGCGGCGGGCGCCGGGGAGGAACACCTGGCGGCCGCCGTCGCGTGGGCGGCGGCGATGCTCGCAATGGAAGAGTGGGACCGCGACCACCCGAACCTGTCCTATGCGTCCATCTCCTACGCGTTGTGCTTCCTTGTCGATCTGTGCGGCACGGCCCTGGACGCCGGCCTTCGGCGCCGCATCGAAGAGAAGCTGTGGGCGAAGACGCAATGGGCGCGCAAGTATTTCACGAGTGCTCCGCCCGGCGAGTTTCCCTACACCCAGAATCACTTCTTTATCCCGTTGACGGCCTATATCGCCAGCCTCGCTCTCCTGAGAGAGACGCGTCCGGAGGCGGAGTCGTTCCTCTGCGAGGTCTCCGCCTTTCCGAGGCTGATCCTCGAAAGCCTGGGGGGCGACGGCTATTACTACGAAGGCTTCGACTACTTCCATTTCTCCATCGGCTGGCTGATCCGGCTGGCGGACGTATGTGAGCGGGGTCTGGGCATGGACCTGGCCCGCCTTCCCTTCTTCACCCGTCTCAAACACTACCTCTATTGGTATCATTTCCCTAGAGGACGTTTCTACTTCAACACAGGCGACGCCGAGCCGCTGGAGATCAATTTCGGCTCATGGAGCGAATTGGCGGGCTACGCGGGACGACTCGCGGGAGGCGCGCAACCGTTCCTCCCGCGCCCCGACACGCATATTCAGAATCACAGCCACGTCCTTTACTGGGTCGGATGGAAGACCGGCGACCCGCAATGCCGCGCCGTGGCCGACGCCATCCGCGCCCGGGGTCTGAAGCCGTGCGAAGCGTTCTGGATGTATGCGTGGGACGCGCCCGGCGGCGGGAGCCTGCCCGCGGAGCCGAGCCATCGGTTCGAGGACTTCGGCGTCTGGGCGGCCGATCACCCGACGGGCGCCGGGACGCTACGCCTCCTCGCGCGGTGCGGCCCGCCGCTGGGGCATTCTCTGCGGCTCGTGGATGGAAAGCCCGCCCACCGCTACAACGCCGGGCATACCCATCCCGACAATGGCGGGGTGTACGCAGCCATCGACGACGTCCCCATTCTCCTGGGCGCGGGGTATCTCGGCCGCAAAGCCTCGGGGTTCGCCAACACGATCACGATCAACGGCAAGGGGCAGGGCGACGACCGCCACGACCACCCGATGAACGGCAATTGCATCGACTACCGCCGACTGCTGGATCTTTCATGCGAGCCGATGGAACGCGACGGACGCCGCGGCGCGCGCATGGATTTCACGGCTGCTTACCGGGACGACCGGCGCGTGCGTTCCGCCGTGCGCGAGGTCGCGTTCGGGCCCGGCGCCAGATTTGATGTGTTGGACCGGGTCGAACTCGCGGCGCCCGCATTCATCGAGGCCCGCTTTCGCATCGCGGAGAAGCCGGTCCTCGACGGCATGACTCTGCGCTGGTCCACTGGCCCGTATTCGTTTTCGCTGCACGTCGTCGAATCCGACGCGCCAGTCGATCTCTTCGTCTACCCGGGCGAAGTCATCGCCCCGAACTTCAACCGGCGCCTAGACGGCATCGCTTATGCCCTGGGCAATCTAAACCAGCGCGGCTATCAGGCGATGGTCCGATCGGCGGAGCGCGTCACGGCAGCGTCGTGGACAATCCGATTCGAGATCGTCAGATGATCCAATCCATGAAGGGGAACTCACATGACAGTATCACGACGAACCATGATGAAGATGACGGGCTTGGGCCTTCTGGCCGCCGCCAAACCGGCCATCGGAAGAGCCGCGGGCAAGGAGGACACGAGCGCCGTCGCTCCCGCTTTCAACGGAACGCGCTGGTGGGAAAACCCCGAGCGCCTTCGTTCGGGCCGGAAACGCCCATCCGGCATCATGAACTGGTCCACGCCCGAATCCCTCCAAAAATACGAGAAGGAAGTGGCCTACCTGGACTGCGGGACCCAGCGCTCGATCAACAAACTACCGACCTGGGAAGCCCTGGCCGGTGGGCCGCTCGGCGAGACGGACACGGTGACTCCCAAGTCGCAACTGGACTGGCCCGGCACGCCGATCGGCGTGTTGATGGACCACATCCCCGCGGGCAAGGGCTGGTTGATCTGGGGCGTCTGGGCGATGATCACCGGCGAGGCGGCCAAAACGGAAGGCAAAGTCTGGAAGGACGTCGCCGATGGCAAGTTCGACCCGTATTACGTCGATCTGGGGACGCGGGCCAAGAAGGCGTTGCAAGCCAAGGGCTGGCCGTTGGATTGCCTTTTGCTGCGCTGGAACAAGGAGTTCAACCAGGAAGACAGCTACGGCATGACCGACGGGCAGAACTCCTCGAAGAAAATGCCCGTCGATGTCCTCGACTGGTATAAGGAGGCCATGGGGCGCGTCATCGCGAAGTTCAAGGAGGGCTATGGGGCCGGGTCCCGCCACATCTTCTCCCCGGCCCGCAACTTCCGCCTGTTCGGCAAGCCCCTCGACACTTTCTTCACCCCCGGCGCCTACGACCTGATCAGTGTCAGTTACCACCCGTCCTCCAAGGTAAAGAACCGGGAGGATTGGGAGAAAATGATCCACGGAACCCTCGGCGACGGCGGCTACGGCGACCTGGAGGCGGTCGAACTGTGCAAGAAGCACGGCATCCCCTTCTGCCACGACGAATGGTCGCCCCGGTTCGAGCCCAAACTGGCCTGCAAGATTCCGGCCTCCGTTTTCCAGTGGACGAAGGATTTCTGGGACAGCCTCGAAGAGAAGCATGGAGTGCCCATGGCCTTCGACTGCGTCTATCACGCCAACACGTTGAATCCGTCCCTCTACCCTGAATGGGCGGAAGGGGTGGAGGTGTTCAAGAAACTCTGGGCGGGGAAGAAGCCCTCGACCTCGGCGGCCTAGCGCGGCCCTCCCTGGCGCCCGTCCTCTTCTTCAGCCGGGAATCCGCCTTTTACAGGGAAACCCGACCGTGACGCTTCGAACGAGTTCCATTCGACGAAGGAGAACTCACATGACTGTATCGCGGCGAACCATGATGAAAACGACGGGCGTGGGCCTTCTGAGCCTGCTCAAACCGGGCATTGGAAGTGCGGCGAGCAAGGCGGACACGAGCGCCGTCTCTCCCTCCTACACCGGCGCGCGCTGGTGGGAAAACCCCGTGCGCCTTCGCTCGGGCCGGATACGCCCATCCGGCATCATGAACTGGTCCTCGGAGGCGTCGCTCCAGAAATACGAGACGGAAGTGGCCTATGTGGACTGCGGAACCCAGCGCTCCATCAACAATTTGCCGACCTGGGAGGACCTGGCCGGAGGGCCGCTCGGCAAACCGAACAAGGTGACTTCGGGCTCGCAGATGGACTGGCCGGGGACGCCGATCGGCGTGTTGATGGACCACATTCCCCCGGGCGAAGGCTGGCTGATCTGGGGTGTTTGGGCGATGATCACCAACGGGGCGTATTATTCGACAGGAGCGATCTGGCAGGACGTCGCCAACGGCATGTACGACCCGTATTACGTCGATCTGGGGACGAGAGCCAAGAACGCGCTGGCGGCCAAGGGCTGGCCGCTGGATTGCCTTCTGCTCCGCTGGAACAAGGAGTTTAACCAGTCCAGCAGCTACGGCATCACCGACGGCCAGAGTGGGTCGCTAGAGATGCCCGTCGCAGTCCTCGACTGGTACAAGGCGGCTATGGGGCGCGTCATCGCGAAGTTCAAGGAGGGCTATGGGACCGCGGCCCGGCACATTTTCTCTCCCGCGCGCAACTACCGCCTGTTCGGCAAGTCCCTGGACACCTTCTTCACCCCCGGCGCCTATGACCTGATCAGTCTCAGTTATCACCCATCATACAAAGTGAAGAACCGGAGCGATTGGGAGAAGATGATCGCTGGGACTCTCAGCGACGGCGGCTATGGCGACCTGGAGGCGGTCGCGCTGTGCAAGAGCAACGGCCTCCCCTTCTGCCACGACGAATGGTCGCCCCGGTTCGAGACCGGACTGGCGTGCATGATCCCGGCCTCCGTCTACCAGTGGACGAAGGAGTTCTGGGACAGCCTCGAAGCCCAGCAGGGGGTCCCCATGGCCTTCGACTGCGTCTATCACGCCAACACGCTGGATCCGTCCCTCTATCCCGAATGGGCGGCAGGGGTGGAGAAGTTCAAGGAACTCTGGGCGGGAAACAAGCCTTCGGCGCGTGTTGACTCATGGGAAAAGCTTGCCTAAGGATCTCCTGAGAGTTCCCAGCTACCCCGTCTTCCGCGATTCGCGGCGTTGATGAGTGAGAATATTAGGAAACTCGGGGTCTAAGGGCAACAGGAATGCAAACTCGGGCTTGCTGTTTTCGCGCGTTTCCATACACGTTGTTATTGGGAGACTAATCTATGTCAGAAGAGGCCCACCCGCCGACGGCGACCGCGCCGATGATGAAGCGACGGCGCTTCCTATCCGGAGTCGCCGCGTGCGCGGCCGGGATGGCCGGAGCGCCCGCCCTCTGTTTGGGCGCTTCGCCGGAGGCCGGGGAGTCCGCCCAGTCCCATCCTCAGGAAGGCAGGGGGAGGCCGGGGCGGCCAGGCATCGGCTGGGGCCCCGGGCGGTTTTCGGGTATGCCCTGGCGCACCGGCTTTTGCGGCATCAACCGGCCAGGACTGGACGAATACGTGAAATGGCTGGGGCGCGATTTCGACGCCGCGACGGTCTTCTCCGGCCAGGGCGACCGGAAGCGCACTGCCAGCTGGGACAATATCACCGGCGGGCCCGTGGGGAAGCCTGAGAAATGGCTGCCAGACAACCAGACGACCTTCCCGCGCGGCGAGGGGCTTCAGCTGGGCTATGCCATGACGTTTCCCCGGGGCGTCACGATCACCTGGTCGAACCGGCTGGTCCCTTATTCCAACCAGGTGGAAAAGGACAAAACGGTCTTCAAGGACATCGCCGCCGGGACGTACGACGCGCACTGGGTCACGTTCGGACAGCGCATCCGGCGATTCTGGGAGGAGAAGGATCGCGATCTCGCCGATCTGGTGATCCGCCTGTCCTGGGAGTTCAACCAGAGCAACGCCGATCAGGTCTTCGACGGCACGAACGGCAAGCCCGACAGCCGCCCGTGGTTCATCGAAGCCTGGCGGCGCTATGTCAATGGCGTCCGCAAAGGCGCCGACTTCCCGATCAAGTTCGATTTCCCGCCCGCCCGCGGCAGCCGCATCGGCGACTTCGAGACGTTCTATCCCGGCGACGACTGGGTCGACATCTGTTCGATCTCGCACCACGACAATGCGCCGACAACGGCCACGGAAGCGGATTGGGAAAAGCACTGGACGGGCACGGACGAGAAGTACGGCCTGAAAGAGATGATCAATTTCGCCCGAAGCCGAAACAAGCCGTTTGCCCTGAGCGAGTGGAGCCCGCAAAAGAGTTCCTCGCCGCTTGTGGTCAGCCCAAACCCCAGCCTGTTTCTCGAAAAGACTTTTGAGGTTCTCCGCGATCACCAGGGCATGATCGCCTTCGAGACTTATCACAGCCGGAATCTTCTCGACTCGGGCGATGGCGTCTGGGAAGAAGCCCGTAAGACGTACAAGCGGCTGTGGGGCGGGTGACGCCGGCTCGTAAGGGCCTGCCGGTCGCCGTTTTCCGCGGCGTGCGCGCTCCTGCGTGCGGCGCGAATGGCGTGACGGGGTCCTACCCGCCGGCGGTCTTGAACTCTCGGCAGGCGTTGACGTACGCCTCGACGTTCTCCCACGGGACCTCGGGCTCCAGCATGTGCGTCGGGCAACAGAACAGCCCCCCTTGGTCCCCCGCGATCTCCAGATTCCGAAGGACGGTCTTCCGCACATCCGCCGGCGAGCCGAAGGGCATGGTCGTCTGCGTTCCCAGAGAGCCATTGAAGGCGATCTGTCGGCCAAACGACGAGTGGAGTTCGGAGAAATCCATGCATTCCGGCTGCACGGGATTGAGCACGTCCACGCCGGCCTCGATGAGGTCGGGGATCAGCGGCGTGACGAACCCGCAGGAATGGTATTGAATGATCACATCGGGCCGCGCGGATTTCGCGGCTTCAATAACCTTCGCCAGGCGCGGCTTCAGCCAGGTCCTGTACATGGTCTGCGACATCATGATCGACCGTTGCATGCCGACATCGTCGCCGACAGCGATGATGTCCGCCCCGGCCTCGGCGTACTTGCGGATTCGCGAGCAGGCCAAGTCGGTGATCCTGTCGAGCAGAAAGACGGCCCTCTCCTCCTCCAACGCCATATCCGTCATCAGCCGGTCCATTCGGCGGAGGTACCACGCGACTTCCCAGATCGTGCATTCCATCCACACTTGCGCCGCCAATCCCCGCTCATGAATCCGCGCGATCTCCGGGGGGAGGAACGACCAGTCGGCCCGTTCGAAGTCCGGCCAGGGATAGGCTTGGAAGTCCTCCAGTCGGTCGAGCCGCTCCAACGGATGACGCATGCAGGTCATGTGATGCGCGGCTTCGCTTCCCGGCTCGTGCGCGACTCCCCAGACATCGATTCGCGCGCCCTTGGCGACCGGCGGGTCGTAGTAGAGGCCCAGATCCCAGTCGCGAGAGGGGACGCGTCCCGGGGTCTCGGCGACCCAGGGAAAGCCGGGGTCGATGATGACCCGCATCGGAAACTGAAATACCTCGTCGTACGGAGCCTGGCCCAGGTGTCTGTCGTGGAAGGCGCGCTCCAGCGCCGGACACAAGTGGAAGTGCACGGGCGCCGCCTCATATCCCTGGCGCCGGTACAACGACAGCAGGTTCTCACGCGGATTCATGGCAGGTCTTTCCGCCGGGTTGTCCCGGCCTTCGTGTCAATCTGGCGTGCATGCCCTCAACCATCTATTCCTACTATCCCTGGAGCCGTCGAAGGAGCGTATTCTCGCCCTATAGCAGTATTTGCGGCGAGAGGTTCTCGTCATCCTGCGCTCAAGCCCTACTCATATTGCTCCATGGCCCTTTTCACCGTATCCAGCAGCATCTTTTGGTTGGAGAGCAAGTAGGCTTCATCCACTCCATCCAGATTGGATGAGGGCCATTTGGCAAGCGACCGGCCTTCGTTTTCCTCCAAACTCCTTTCGAGCGCAGCAACGCGTCCACACCATGCCTGCGCTATCGCTTTGGCCTTGGGCTGATCGGCAAGCGAAGGCGAATTCTTTATAGTCACATAAATAGCCGCCGTGTGCGCAGAAGCAGTGGGGCACTTTTCCCCCAGCCGGCGTCCCTGTGCGCGCAACGCAAGCCATGCCGTCTGTTTCACATCGTAATCGAACGAAACCGCAATCTCAGTGGAAGAGGAGTCCTGCCTTGGGAATGTTTTCACCACATCGCTGTTTTCCACCAACTCCAATGCTTGCACTTCGTCGCGCAACGGATTGAAGCGGGCCTTTCCTTGCACATGAACCGCCCCCGGCTCTTTGAGTTGAATTTCGTCGCCGATGCTTTGCCCGTTGATCTGGAATTCCAGCAAAAGGCCATTGGTCACAAAGGTTTTGCCGTGGCGAATGGCGTCGATCCAGGCCTTCACCGTAAGATCACCTTCTACGTTTGCATAAGTATATTCCCTGCCGGGCATGGTTCCGCTAAACGGATAGTCGGTTCCTGCCGCGGGCGCGATTCTATAACCCATATTTAAGGCATCGTACCACACATCATAAACACCTTTGCCGAATTGGAAGACCTCAATGAAAGAGACCAGGCCGCTATGAATATCCACCGCCACGCCGGTTTGGGCGTTCATGTTCTTGCCGTAATGGGCATATCCGCTGATTCCTCCCCGTTGCGCGGCTTCCTCGAAAAACCGGTGGTAGATCAGATATTCATTGGGAAAATTGATCGCGGATTCCGCGCCTATAATTATGGTATGGCCCAGAATATGGGTACGCGGATTCTCCTGGCCCGACGAAAGAAGATAATCCCCTTCGCGATATTCCCCCTTTTTGCCGTAGTCATATTGGCTATATTCAAAAAAATGCTTCGATTCGCCCATCTGCAAAAGATTGGCCACATGAATGTCTTCCGCCTGCATCCATTTCGAAATGGGCATATCAAGGTCTTTGGACGTTCGATCGATATGCACATGCACGTCGCCGCTGTACCATTTGCGCGCAGGTTCATTCGCCCACCGTTTCAAGGAGATGGTTTTGCGGTAATGCCCCCCTTCCTTGATTTCCATTTCTTGGTCAACCGGCAGATACTCAATGCCCTTTTCCACCCGGATGCAGTATTTCCCAACAGGCAATTCCATGTCCGACGTGCCAGTAGAATAGAATTGCTCGGCGCCCCTGAATTTGTTATGGACGTTGCTCTTGAGAATCATGCGCCGTTTTTCCGGAGCATCGGGCGGACCATTTCGCGGGACAATCTCGTCCCAAATGGTGAGCGCGTCTTTGGCAATCCAGGGTTTTTTCTCCGCATCCAAAACCTCGATCCGCGCAGGTGTTTTTTCGCCGGTGGCTTCATCCACGACGGCAATGGTCAAAGAGGCAACCCAAGGGGTGGCGATGGATTCCGTCTGCTCGGTTCGGCGGCATGTGATGGTTGTGGCAAGGGCCGCGGCAAGCAGCAACAGGAACACCCAGCTCGTGCGATGGCGGCGGGAAGCGTGGGTCATGGGATCTGTTGTCCTTTCTGGTCCTTGCGTGAACGATATGTTTTCAGAGTCATTCCATAGTATCGGCGAAATGCCGCGGAAAACGCAAAGGTTATGCTGAGCTCAGCCTAACGTCTTAAGGTTTTCTGCGACGCGGAGCGTCCGCAAACGCTCAGCGTGAGCCGCCGAGTTTGCGAGGTCGGCTCGATGCTGTTGTTCGCCACTGCTAGCATTCTCCGACACTACTTTCGCAGCCCAGCCAACAGCTCCAGAGCTTTCTTACCGATGCTGTCTGCGATCCGACCGACAATCTTCTCTCCCAACTCGCGCGATGCATCTGTACGCGGATCGCGTCCCCATATGCCCGTTGACCAGCCCATTGAAGATCGCAATGTAAAGGCCATCCACGATTTCAGGTGGGAGGCCGGGGTGGCAACCGGGCTTCCAGTGTTTCATGTGACCCCAGTAGGTTGGGGGAACGACGACACCTCCGTATTGTTCGGCGGTTCGCAGCAGAATACCGTATGACTTGAGCGTATCGTTGCCTAGTGCAAGATGCCGCCCGTGCCATTCGAGTGAACCGACGGGCACATAGGCAACGGGGAATTCCCTGAGCGCTTGCTCGAACTCGTGTGGAAGCATTTCCTCGTACTTGACCTTGCTCACATTTACCCTCCTGATTCCTTCATTCTTTCACGGCGAACGCCTTAAGGGTTCTTGCGGCACGGAGCGTCCGCAAAGGCTCTGTTGAACTGAGCCGCTTCGCGCCGGGTTCGGCCATAGCATGGCGCTCGCGGCCTATGAGAAAACGATTATCGGCGTCGGAAGCGAAAGATCAAGCGGAGAATGAGAGATTGCGGCCTGCCGGGCTGAAGCGGACGCGGACGGGGCCTCCAGCGCCGGTCGATGATTCGATCACTGCGAGTTCCTTCCGCGCTAAAGCCTTCCCGAGAAGCCGCGCTGGAGCGCGCTATCCAGGAATGCTGCCCTTGGTCCACCCCGGCTGAAGCCGGGTGCAAAGGGGAGCCGGCTAATGCCCGGCTGAGAGCGAGCAGGACGATCCGTCTTCCGAACCGCAGGTGAACCAGACGCCCCGAACGCGACCCGTTCCCCGCACTGCGGCAGCCTGTGCCTCGCTCCTCTCCGCAGCCTCCCGGCCGAACCCCGCGCCCCGCCCTGGCAATCTTCCATCGCCGACCCCCACGATGACTCCCCGTCCGAAGGCCCCTCGGCGCGCCCAGGCCGCCGGAAAGAGCCAGGAAGGCCAGGGACAGCCGCTTGCACATGTTGTTGCTCCCTTCACATCGCAATCGGCAGCGCGAACCTTCGTCCCTGTTGAACGCCATTCACGCCACGAAATCCGCCTAGCGCTTGAGCGCCCCATCAATCGCGCTCCTTCGCAGCCACTGGCTCTCCCCGGAAGGAATGTAGTGTGGGTCGAATGCGGCGCGGCCCCAGATGGTTTTGAGCAGAGGATCTCTCGTGCGCTCCATCCACCGAAGGAGCTTGTCATGCATGCTCCGTTCATCGTCAGCCGCCGCGGCTGTTCCGGCCAGATTGCGAAGCTCGCACGGGTCATCCATGAGGTCGTACAGCTCGGCCCTGTCATTCACATTGAGCACATACTTGTGGCGTTCGTTCCGCGCCATTCGCAGGGAACACAGCCCGTACTGCATGCCGTGAAACTCGGCAAAGATCGAATCGCGCCCGAGCGAGACGCCTTCCCGAAAGGCAGGCAGCAGGCTCCTGCCGTCGATTTCCAAATCGGGAGGAAGCTCCAGCTGCGCCGCCTCGACGATGGTGGGCATCAGGTCGAGCGAGGTGATCCACTGGTCGCACATGCCTGCGCGCCGAAGGCCGACCCCGCGCAGGATCAGCGGAATGTGGAACTGCTCTTCGTATGCGCAATAGCCTTTGTCGTACATGCGATGATTGCCAACGGCATCGCCGTGGTCCGTGGTGAAGATGACGAGTGTGCTGTCTTCAAGGCCGAGTTCGTGGAGCCGATCGAGGATGCGGCCAACAGCGTCGTCCACCATGGTCTCCATTCCGTAGTATCGGGCGACGATCTTTCGCCATGTCTTCTCGGGCAAACCGTCGGTTCCCCATCTCCGCGTCTGTTCCTCGTGAACATAGGGTTTGCCTTCGGAGGTTTCGTCCGTCACGGAAGCGTCCAAGTCAATGTCGGATGGGTCATACATGGACGCGTAGGGTTCCGGCACGACGTGGCGGACGCAGGCGCGGGGCGATCATCCCATTTTCGACGCTGACCCTAACGGCGGAGTAGAGGTGGTCCAGGGCGAGGGACGGGATGAGGCTTCGGCGGGGCCCTCTTTAGCGCTCCGGAGGTCCGTCTTCATTCCCCGCCACTGCGGCCCCGCCGCGGGTGTTATTCTCACAGTATAGGCAACGGAGTAACGCCGATAAGGCATTCCACTGGCGACTGTACATGCGGAGCCACCTATGCAAGGACCACTTCGTCAAGGCGCGGCACTGCTGCGAGGAGTGCTCGCTGGCCCAGAAGGCAGGAGCTTCTCTAGGTGAGTCTGCGCTTTCTGGAGATCGCCGCTCTTGGATGATTGCTGCAGCCGTCCGATCTCAAACTCAAACTGGACTACGTTCTCGAACGGGGGAAGACAAGCGTGCATCTCCTCCACGGTTGCCTCGCAAGCGGCCAAGTTGCCCGACCTGGCCGCTTCCTTGAATCGGTCAACCAATGGCTGGCTATCGGTTTCCTGCGCCCCCGCGGGCGCGACAAGGCCGAACAACACCGCCAGCGCCAGCCAAACGCGACACGACTCCCTGCGCGGACTCTTGGACATGCTCGCCTCCTGCCTCGAAGTCACAACGCTGCGTCAAGCCAACAACCAAACGGCACGCCAATAACGGAATCGAATGTGTGGAACCACGATCTTATACGTCAACGCGAGCCTGTCCAGCGCTCATCGGCGTTGTCAAGAAAAAAATCGTTTAGATTTACGGACTTTTTTTCGCACAGACGAAGCGCTTCCCTCTTTCGGGGGAAGGAAGCGCCACAGATCATGCCTCCTGCGCGCCTCTTGGGCATCTCCTGCGCGCACTGGACGACTCGGCGACCAGAAGCCTTGCCGGCCTTCGCCCTGCATGCGCGCATCCAATGGAAATCCGCCATCGGAAAGGAGCGGAATCACCTGAGGCGAATCAAGCGCCGCGAACCTACGGAAAACCTGCGGCGGTTGTTGTACGAAGGCTTGCGTTCCTTGCCTTTGTGACTCCGGGTTGCAGTTCTTCTAATCGGACGGCCGGAGGTTCGAGTCCTCCCGGGCGCGCCACCCCTCCCTCTCGCAAGCCTTTCGTTCTTAACACTCTGCGTTTCCGCCTCCCACCGGCTCAAATGATCCAAACCCCTGCAACGCCCGTGCAGCCAGCCTGCGACAAATTTACGTCGATGGGGCTGTTGGCGTTTTGCGTCGACCATGGCGCGGACATCCCGTTGGAAACATAGAGGAGGCGCGGTGCGGCGCAGGACATTCGAACGGCGCGTGTGCGCGCTCGACAGTGAGGTAGATGGAGAGACACTCCCGTTGTCAGACAGCTCGTCAAGCCTTCCTGGGCGATCCTGGGCCGCCGCAGGCCGCCCCAACGCGGTCCTTGCTTTGCCGTGATCGCCGGGCTACCGCTTGCTGGCCTGCGAGGTCGTTGCCCCCCACGCCGACCGACTTTGGGGCCCTTTGCCGGCTGTTGCAAAACGTTTGCAATGGCATTGGGATTCTTCAAGTTGAGGAGAGTCTGTGTTCACAAGGGGACGGTGCCATGCTGAGGCGCGGGCGAATAAGTGTTCGCGGTTTTCCCCACAAGCGCCGGAAAAGAACAGCAAGTCTGATGCGCATGTGCGCTCGCCTGCTGGCTTTGGCCCCGGCAGCATCCGCCACCCGGACGAGGCGGCGGGCACCCCGTTCGCCAGACGCTTGACGCTGTGCCGACCAGCATTGAGGCAAACGGGTTTAGTCCCTCACGGATGAGATCTTGTGCGAAACCACAAAGATTTTTCGAGCCACCGTCGTTTCGTGCTGTGTTTGCAGGCCTTTCCAGCGATCTGGAAAGAGCGGCAACTTTTTTGGAACTGGCTCGTCCAGGTTAGGTGGAAGACCTTGAAAGCCAAGAATGAAGAAGGAAGGCCTTGCGAAGAAAAACCTTGCACACAACCTGAGAATGTAGAGGATTTTTTTGAGTGATTTGCCTGAGGGAGGGTCGTCCCCCAAATCTGTTTCATCTGTAAGCCTCTGAACGGTGAAGGATGCCATTCATTGCCGTGCGCCCATTGACTCCGCCGGCGCAGGGGCTCTTGTTCTTGTCTTCGACTGCGCTGTTTGCTCGTGGATTGCCGTGCACGTGAAGCATCGGGACGGGGAGTTCCTGGCTCCCGTCGTGTGGGACGTTAGAGTGGCCCGGACGCATGCGAGGATGTCCTGGTCATCGCGGCATACGGTTTCAGTCTTGGCGCGGCGGGATGGATGATCGTTGGGACGCAGTGTTGGGTGGAGCGCGAGTCCTACTTGGCGGAACCCATTTCTGTCGGAGACGATCCGATTGTCGAAGTCGAGAACTGGAAAACAGCGAGGAATCGTCTGGAGGGTATGGCGCAATGGTCTTTGGCCAAACACCACTCTGTTAAGCGAAGTGGAGGTTGCCCATGGAAGACTTCGCCGGAGTGCTGCATTACCTCGATATCGTGATCGGGCTGGTGCTGATCTATGCCGTCCTGAGCCTTCTCACCTCCACCTGCACGGAGTTCATTCTCCAATTAGGCGACGTCCGCGGCAAGTTCCTCAAGGAAGTGGTGACTCGCCTATGCGGAGGCTGTGCAGAGATCGTAAAGGAATTCTACAAGAACTCGCGCATTCGAACTCTGAGGAGGAAAGACGAGGAGAATAGTCTTCCCTCGCATATCGATCCTCGAACGTTTGCCGAAGCCTTCCTGGAAACGATTACAGAACGACACATGGATGAATTGCGTCGTTCTCCAATGACCTTGGTCGAGTCCCTGAGCGAAGATGGCCTGATCAAGCGCTTTCTTGGCGAGTCCCCATCAGGTGGGATCAAAAAGACCGAAAAAGCGGCTTCAGAGTTTCTTGCCCGTTTGCTGGCGCCGATTGCCCGGCAGGCCAGCGGCGACGCAGACCGCGTGCTGGCGGAGGTCGCGCGTTTGTTCCGGGAATCCAACGACCGGGCGACCGGGTGGTTCAAAAGACGAGTGGTTCTCGTGAACCTTCTCGTGGGGCTCGTGGTCGAGTTGATAGGTTCTCTTTTCTTCCGGCCCTTTGAGGATCATCAAGGCATAGCTGGGATTGTCGACAAAAACGATGTTGTTGAGAACGCGGTTCTCGTCGCCGCTCATCTTCATGCCGTTTTGGCAATCCCAAATGACGTTGTGATGGAAAGTGAGTTTGCGGCAGGAAAAGCCGTCGCTGAGCGGGATGGCCTCGTCCCAGGTCTTGATGGGCGCTGTGAGTCGGAGATTATCCCAGTTGCTCATCTGTTTCTTTCCAATTGCCCAACGTTGCGGCTCACGCGCGCGGTTCACCGCCTCGCCGTGCAGCCGTCTTGTTGGACGCGTTTTCACAACAAGGTTTATCGACCTCGCCCGCCTAGGGCAGCATCACGGGAACCAGGGCGTCCATGTGGCTCCGGACCTTGCTGTGAGCAGTCAGGTCCCACAATGAAGTCTTCATGTGCCGCATCGCCAGCGTTGCCGTAATCCAGCCCTGCGTCCAGCCAGACTCGATACTCCAAGCGCCCCAGCCGAGATCCGCGTTGCTGGCCCAATAATCCCAGCGTTTGAAGTCAAAGGCCCGGAACCACCCGCCATCCAGCTCCGCGTGCGTTTCGGAGCGGACCTGAACCCGGCATAGGAACCGTGCCAGCCGGTCGGCCGCCACCGCATAGAAGGGATTGCCGGTGGCGGCAGCGGCCTCGTGCAGCCCCGCAAAAGCGAGATTGGAGGTATAGAGCAGGTCACAGAGCGTGTCGCCGTTCTGCTGGATGAGGGGCGCTTCGCTTTTGCCGTATGCTTCGTTGGTCCCGGGTGGGCCGAAGGCCCCATGTCCGGCGGGACCCACCTCCTCGCAGATGGCGCCGCAGGCATCCTGCCGGTCCAGCAGTTCCCCGGCCATGGTGCGCAGCCACCGGCGGTGCAGGTCGCTATCGTCCACCCGTACCAGCCACGCCAGGGGCAGCAACATCCGCGCCCGTTCCTGCTGAATCCCGTTCGTCCAGCGCCACTCGTTCGGGTAGGCCGCCATGGTCATGCGGATCGCGGCGCCGGCTCTTTCAAGAAACGGGCGGAATCCAGTATGATGATAAGCCCAAAGGAAACAGGCCCACAACCAACTTTCGAAGTGCGGCGCATAATTGGTACGCTCCGTTTCCCAGAAGTGCCGCCACCCCTTCTCCTGAAGTTGGCGATCGTTGAGAGCGTCATTCCGAAACCCAAGCGGGCCGGTTGTGCGCAGATTCGCAAGCAGGCACCTCAGAAACGGTTTGTCCCACCGGTCGGCATGAAGAAGGGCTGAGACGGCCATAGTGCCGAGCATGGAGCGAGCATTGTCGTCGCCGTAATAGACACCATCGGCGGGGGGCTGCGACATCCATGATATCAGGCCGTAGGACGGGCTCGCGGGATTTGCCCGCGGCCCTTGGGCAAAGGTGGAGTTGAAATAGATGAAGTCATTGAGGTTCGCCGCGATGTGCCTCGCATCTTCATCATCCGACAACGCCCCCGCAAAAGCCATGGCCATCGCGGTCTCGCCCATGCAGTCATTACGCAACTGGTAACGCCAACGCTGACTGCCCGTCGGGAGAATCTTAGAGCTGGCGCCCTCGATCATGCCACAACTGCCGTCACCGGGAGGCCAGTCCCTTTCCGGCCCCGGGCCTGTTCCATCGGGAAACTCCTCCAGGCGGCGTCGGGCCTCGCCTTGCCAGGCGGGGTGTATGAATAGTCTGGCCTTGCCGAACCACTGGACCCCGCGCCGGAAGGCCTGTTGCTCCGCATCGAGCGGCAGGATCATATCCGCCGAATAGGATGGGCGAACCGTTGGCGTCCATCGCAGTTGCGGGATTGCCTGCCCCGGCAGGAGCCAACTGAGAATCCAATGCCAGACGGTCGCCCACGCATCCGTTGGAGCATACCTGCCCGTTACGAACTGACTCAACTTGGTCGCAGCCACCAGGAGACCGCCGCGCGGATTCTCGAAGAGGATCGGGGTGGTCCGCTCAGGCAGGCCGTATACGGCCGTATCGAACCCTGCAATTCGCGCCAGCACGATGTGCGGGTGGTCCGCCTGAATGTCTACCAAACGGCAGCCGTGAATCATCAATATCCGCAGTTTCGTCAGAGCCGGGTCGAAGGTGTCCGACGACACGACTGCGCGCTCCCACCCGGATTCCCGCACTTCCCCCACGTCCATGCCAGGCAACTGACCGGAAAACTCGACGTACAGACGCAACCCCTTTGCGGCTGCCGTATCCAGGAGAGCCGTGTCAAAGACGGTAGTCATTCCGGGATAACCGCTCGCCAATATCAGAATCCCCGCGTTTTTGCCGGCTTTCGCAATTGCTTCCGCTGCGGAGGCGAAACGCAGGAAATCCACATTGTTCTGTCGAAGCACGGAGCACACGTCATTGCCACTGTCGCAAACCAGCGTCAGTCTCATGTGTCAATCTCCGTCTATTGCGCATGTCCAACGTTGCGAGTGAGGCGCGGCCCATTGGACGTCGCCTCCACTCGGCTTGGTGGACCATCCGTAGTCTATTTTGGTTCCATTTAGGATGACGTCTTTCCCCCGGGTCTCGGGAGAGACCTTCATCTTGAGAAGTTTGCCATTCTCAACGACACCTTCAACCACGGTTCGGTCCGGGGCGTGTAGCCTGAAATCCACATTCCAGTTCCTTGGCCACGCAGGCAACAGCCAGATCTTGCCGGCGTCGGCCTGTATTAACATAGTCTGCAAGGCCATCATCAGGTTGCCCCCGTGATCCTGGTCTGGGATCCAATCGAAGTTCGGCCCCCAGAATGCCGGAAAGCGGCTGCCTTCGTGCTTGTTCTTTGCGCGACCGACGACGTAATCGGCAGCGGTTTCTGTCAGTCCGAGAAATGCTGCTTCGGTGTCATCTTGCGACCAACCACGATTGCCCTTGACGCTTCGGCGAGCAAAAGTAAAGCGTCCGATGTCGAGGTCGGCCTTCCCTACGCCGTAGAGTCGGAACGGAAATACGGCGTATAGCTCGGGATTTTCGCAATTACCACGCCCACCGAACACTTTGCCAGCGCCAAGGACACACTTCTTGCCATCTACTTCGCCCATCTGAAGTGGTGGAACTTTCTTGGACAGACGGGTCCAGAACTCGCGCCGCTCGGCCCCGACCTTCTTCTCGGGAAGCGCGAGCAATCTGCCGAGCACCCATTTGAGGCCGGCGATGTCGGGTGTTGGATTCGCCGCGTCCTGCAACGTTTCCAATGCTTGAGCCGGGTACATCTTCATCTGCCCATATTCGTCGGTCTCGTAGTGCTTGTCCCAAAACTCCAACAGTGAGTCGCACATCGGCAGAAGCGTTTCGCGCCAAAACCTCTCGTCGCCGGTATAGGCGTAGTAATCGAGCATCATCGCCATCAGTTCGGGAGAAGCCGTGTACTCGCGACAAATAAACCGGTTCACTAATTCACCCACCGGGAGATTCTTGTCCCGGTTCCAACCGTAGTTCTCGTTGTTGTACATGCCCCAGAAGTAAACCGTTTCGCCAATAAAGGCCCCGTCGTGGTTGAACCATGCTTTCGTTCGGTGCTCTTCCAGCGGGAGCATGTCCTGATACATGCGAAACAGAGGAGTCATCATGTCGAAGTCACCACAGGCAATCATCGGCCAGTAGGCCAATCGCGTGTTCTGCCACCAGTAGGGTCCTCCCCACCGCCGGTAATCCGGGTCGAAGCCGGCTCCATTGACGGTAAAAATCGTGCCGTTGCATTTGATCGGATGCACGCCTCGGCCAGCGCAGGCGCTAACCCAGCGCTGCAAAGTGTATGCGCGTGTTACCGTTTCAGCTTCAGGATTTCCCGTGATTCGAATCCAACTGCGATTCCAGAACTCGTTCCACCACGCGTGGTGGTCAGTGCGATCCTTCTCGATATTGCGTGTACGGTGGCGAGCAACGCTCTGATCCAGTTGCTTCAGCCACTCGTCGGCCGTCTTGGTCTGCGCGCAGAGTGGATAGATCGACAGAACGAAGCTTTCTTGCGGCGCCGCCGACTCCAGTATGGTCGGGCTCGCGCTCACCAATCCTGACCCTTTGATACAACCGCCAAACGTGCGATCCAGAAGGGGGTCGTTCGACCTGGGGATGAAGTCTCCCATGCCCTGGCGTTTGAGGTTGTCCTCCCAGATTGACTTCTCGTTGCGGTGATACCAGACAATGCGGTCCTTTCGGTCGCTGAGCGCCGTATCGGCATATGCATAGACGGGAAAAGGAGCGCCATGCTGACCATAGGCGCTGTTAAGCTCCTCGCCGGTAAGCTGGCGCGGCTGTGTTCGCCAGACTTCCAGCATAGCCTGCATCTTTAAGGGAGATGAGGAGCTTGCCTCCACACGAATTACGGGACGGTTGGCGTCAATCCAAATCCTGAGCTTGACGGTTTGTTCGGCTCTGCCTGCTGAAATTGTGATCTCACCGCGGCGCAGATGGAGAACCTGTTCGAATGATGCACTATCGCTAAATGGGTTGGGCGAAAGCTTTACGCGTACGCGGCCGAGCTTCAGCAGTCCGCAGTTCTCGCTCCAGGCATCGGTCTTGCTGAGCAGCAGCAACAGATCTCCGTTTTGCTCTACCCAGACATTCATCCCGATGTCCCCATTGCCGATCGGCATTGAGCCGTTGTGATCCTTGCTCGGGGTCGTCCATACCACGTTACATGCATCCATGGGATCAATTCTCCTTATTTCCGCCTTGCCCCACGTTGCCAGTGACGAACCGAACAAGGCTGCCATGATCAGGGTTCGATTACCGTGCATCTTGTCATCTCCCATTGGTCCAACCGCTGAGAATCACCTGCAAGGAATTCTACAGGCAGACCTTTGGCCATAGATCCCAACCAGAGTCAACTTACGTCGTGTTTCTCTGGGCGATTGCCCGCGGCGCCAAAACCCCGTCCGTGGTGCGGCGATTCCTGATCTCTTCGCAGGAGATCAGCCGGTGAATCGGCCCCGATTCGGGTCGGCGGATCAGCTGAAGCGCCACGCGGGCCGTCTCGCGCCCAATCTCTTCCGAAGGAACGGGAATCGCCGACAGGCCGACGCAGGGATGGCCGCACGGGGGCTGGTCTCCCAGGGTGATGAGCGCGACGTCGTCGGGCACGCGCAAGCCGGCCATCTCCATCTCCGCCAGCGCGTCCAAGGCCAGGACGTCAAGCGAGAAGAACAGGGAGTCGGGGCGGCGCCGCGTTTTGCGCCCAAACATGGCCTTCAGCGCGCCGCGGGTAGATTCTCGCGGGTCCAGCCATGCCTCCCAATGGGAGTTGATCTCCAGGCCGGCCGCTTCCAGCGTCTCTCGATAGGCCGTGTGGGGGGCAAGGACCAGGGGCCGAGGGTAGCGACGTCCGATGAAACCAATGCGCTGGCGGCCGATCTCGATCAGGCGCCGCACGGCCGCGCGCGCCGCCGCCGCCGTGTCCCAGGCTACGAAACTCGTTTCGGGCATTTCCTCCAGGGTGTCGTTGAGGAATACCAGCGGAACCTCAGCGCGCGCCACACGCTCGTAGTTCGGGCGGCCTCCGATCAGCGGCACGCAGATGATCGCTTCGACGCGGCGCTCCAAGAGCGACTGGATCTCGCGGGCCTCCCATTGCGGGTCAAAGCGATGCTTGGTGATTAGCGCAACGTAGCCTTCGTCATCTAACACGGTGCGCAGGCCGTCGACCACATGGTCGGCCCAATCGTGCATCAGGTGACCGAACAAGACCCCGATGATGCGCGAATGGCGGCGCGTCAGGATTCGGGCCATTTCGTTGGGCACATAGTTGAGCCGATTGGCGATTTCCACGATCCGACCGGCCGTCTCGTCCGAGATCCCGCGCAATTTGGCTTGTCCGTTCAAGACGAAGCTGACCGTAGTTCGAGCCACCCCCGCTTCTCGGGCGATGGCGTCCATGGTGACCCGCAAGCCTGAGCGTTTCGGCATGGCTTCTCCGCATCCCGTATCAGGTTCCCAGCACGCTGAAAGCGCCTTTGTTCGTGCGCATGATCCAGCCCCACGACAGAGACCCGTTCGACGGATCGTACGCGCCATTGACCATTCCCGGCGTGGCGTTGTACATCCCCAGCACCATCTGCGGGGGGCGGCCGGCGGGGGGCGGGTGTTGCCGCATGCTAATCAGTCCTTCTTCCCTTATTGCGGGTCGGTTGGGCGCCGGAACGGGAATGCAATGCCCGACGGCGAATCAAGAGCCGAGCAGGCCGCTTTCAGCGATCATCTTGCCGGCGTCGCGCAAGGCCGCCTCGTCTTCCGGATGGACCGAACCGTCGCCGCGCAGGCCGCAGTTGAGAAGCAGATTGTAGCCCTTGCTACGCACGGAGCGAAGCGTCTGCATCACGTCCTCGGCGGTCTTGTGGCGCGCCCCTTCGACATTGATCCAAAGGTTCTTCTCCTGAATCGTGGTGCAAATCTCGACCGGCTTATCCTTCAGCTTCTTCCAGGCCTCGGGCGATTGCTTTCCGCGGACGCGCTCAAATGTATGCTCGGACGCGAGAAAGTCCACCTCGCCGAGCGCACCGCCTTTGAACGAAATGAGACATTGCGGCTGAAGCGAGCGCACGAGAGCGAAGGTCTCGCTGAGGCGTCCGTATCTCTCAGGCTCTTTGTAATAGCTCTGGAGGCTGTCTAACCAGACGCCGGCGTGGGCGTCAATGACCCGTATTGCATCGTCGTCAAATGGGAAAAGGTCGAACCAGACGCCGGCGAGCGGCCCGTATTGGGTGAGCAGTTCGCGCAGCTGAGTCTTGTTGGTTTCGAAGACATTGTTATCGCTGCGCGCCGTCTCGGGCGGCACATAAACAAAGAAGCCCAGCCCGCGCTTGCGGCAGGCCACGGCCATTTCGCCAACCAGATCTCGCTTGGCGGGCGAGTTGACACTGGTGAAATCCGTGGTCGACGTGCGATAGAGACCCATGCCGCCGATGTGGCGGGTGGTAAGATTGACGTAACGCATTCGGGCGGCGAGGGCGAGGTCGGCGATAGCGTCGGCGTCGAACTTCTCGGCGGTGAACTTCTTGAAGACCTCCTTCCATTCAATGCCGCCCTTCTTGATCTCCGGTTTGCCGCCGGGAATCAGACTGCCCAACGTATAATGGAGGAAAAGGCCATACTTGGCGTCCACGAACCACTGCAGCGCGGCCCCACGGGAATCTCGCGAATACAGGTCTTCGTAGCCCTTGAGGTAGGACGGGATGATGTTGGACGTGGCGTTGATGTTCGTTTCTGCACAGAGGCCGTCGGCAGCGGCTGGCAGCGCCAGGCAGGCCGCGGCGCTCGCGCGCAGGAAGTCGCGGCGACGCATTTCATTCTCCTCTTCGGGGCGCGCTAAGAACCTGGCGTGCCCTTGTATTCGCCTTTGTTCGTGCGAATGATCGAACCCCAGGACACGCTGCCATTGCTCGGATCATAGGCCGCGCCCTGGCCCCCCGAGATGATCTGCTGGATGCCGCCATTGTTGACGGCGCTGGGGCCGCGGGTCATCAGCGCCCACGTATAGCCCATCCGGTAACAGGTCTTCATGCCTGCGCCCAAGTTCGGGCAGACGTAGGCGTGGTAGACGTATTGGTGTCGGCCCTCCGTGTCAGTTCTCGTGTCGATGAAGATATCTCTCGGGATGGTCGTGATATAGGCCACAGGCGTGGTCAGCTTCGACTGCGCGACCAGGTTGGCAAAGGCATTGACATTCATCTCAGGAAAGGGCGAGGACGTGATCGGCGTGGCGACACACCCATTCTTGACCCATTCGACCTGGCCCATCGCCGGACGGTTCCAGTCTACCGTGTAGGCCTCGATGGCCGTGGCCAGGCTCCTCATATCGGACTTGGCCCGCGAGACCTTCGACCGCACTTGCGCCTCCAGGAAGTTCGGCACGGCGATGGCCGCCAGGATGGCGATGATCGCCACCACGATCAACAGCTCAATGAGGGTGAAGCCGACCGTTGGCCAACCCGCTTTTCTTTCCGTAAACATGCTCATCATTCTGTCCTCCTCCTCCCCCGGTTTGCCAGGGGCTCCGATTCTTCTTGTTCGTACCGGGAAACGGGACGCGACTTGCCTCTTTCAGTTCCCCTCTTTTCGCCGTCCGTCTCGCAGGCACGCGGTGAAGAACGATTTGACGCTGCCGGCGGGAACCGCCGGCGGGAAAACGGAGCGCATCCCGCCTCATTCGAAC
>JAPLSS010000282.1 GCA_026398515.1 Candidatus Sumerlaeota bacterium
TCCGCCAGAACGGGAAACCAGTCGCTCTCGGCATCGGCGCGGACCACGATCCCCCGGTAGGGGGGATAGAAGACGAGGTTGTGGCGCGGGACTTTGGCGTCCGGACGGTCGACGAGGTAGTCTTTGTCGGCGACGCCGCCGCCCTCGAGGACGACATACTCCCAGCCGCAGCGTTTGGCGATCCCCTCGACCTCGGCGATCATCGCCCACACGCAATCCTGGTCGATTTGTCCACGAAAGCGAATCTCCAGCGCCATGTCTTATGCTCCACGGGTCAAACGTCGGTTGCCGTTGGGTTCTAGGCGGAACCGTCCGCGCGCGCAATGGAAAAACACCGGCGCAGGCGCAGGCCGATGAGGATCGGGGTTGTCAGACGCGCGCGCTGTCGATCTAATGAGCGCAAGGCGATCATCGTCATGTTCCGGTGCCCAGACTGCCATGCCGTTTTGGCGGGCTTCCCGCCTGCTGTGCGCTGCTCGAGTTGCGGGTCTTCGATCCCTCGCGAGGGAAGGATTCTCGTTTTTACGAATAAGCCCGGGGCCCAAACGCAGGGCGAGGCGACGTATGTCGGCTATGACGAGGTGGCCGCAGGGTACGATGAGTGTCTCCATCCCGAGGGTCTGAAAAGACAATTGTTCTCTAACTACGCGAAGGCCATATCCGAAGAGATCGGGGAGTCTCGGGCAATATTGGATCTCGGATGCGGGCCCGGCTCGTACGCCCTGGAACTGGCGCGGCGCGGACATCGAGTCATTGCCGCGGACATCTCGCTCAACATGCTCAGGATTCTGGATGGGCGAATGCCCGCCGACGTGGCCGAGCGGCTGGTCCCCTGCCGGATGGACGCGCACAGTCTTCCGCTTTGCGACCAATCCCTCGGCGCGGTTCTGGCGCTCAACTTCTTCCATTTTGTCGGAAATCCGGAAGCCGTGGCGCGAGAAGCCAGGCGCGTTCTCCGGCCTGGCGGTTGGCTGATCGCCCTTGGGGCAATACGAGAAGAATGCGTCTCGGGCGCCGGCGATGCCCCAATGCCCAATTTGATTCGCCGATACTACGGCGAGGAACTTCGCAAAGGCGGCATCGTCGAAGCGCGCCCGCCGGGCTGGACCAGTCGGCAGATTCCCGAACACCTGTCCAAATGGTTCGGCCATCGGCGGACGATCGAGAGCGATGCCCTACGCTTGTCATACAGTGTGAGCGCGGGTTGGCATCTGGAGAAACTGCGTCGCCGGTACACGATGTTCCAGATTGGAATCGACGAACGCGCTCACACGCCGGCGATTGAACGGACCCATGAACGCCTGAACCAGGAATTCGGCCCTGCCTGGCCGGAGAAGGTCCTGGTGTTTGAAGCGGCGCACTCGCTCGACCTGTATTTCGATTCCCCCGCGTGAGGCCGGCTATTCCGCGTAGCGAAGAACCCCGTAGACGCCGTCCTGGCATCGATAGTCGCTCGTTCGCGTTCGCCTTGAACGCCGCGGCAATGGGGACTGTGGCGTCGGCATCCGTGCGTTGGCAAGGTTCGGGGTTGCCAAGCGCGAGCATTGCCGGTCTAATGCGGGGCATTCGTTGTTGGTCCTACGACCTGAAGGTCCCACTATGAACGCCAGGACTGGAACTCCGCCTCATGAATATCGACCGCATTGAGACATTCCTGTTGAAGGCCCCGCTGGGCAAGCAGCGCTTCTATTCCTCGCAGACCGCATTTCCCGAACGGAAAAGCCTGCTGGTGAAAATCACCACCGACGAGGGCGTCGAGGGCTGGGGCGAGTGCGGCCATTACGGCCCCGGCGATCAGACCGCCGCGTTCATCCACGACGCGCTGGCCCCGCGCCTCCTCGGACGCGACGCGCTGGCCACCGAGCCGATCTGGAACGACCTCTATTGTTACTCGCGCGACTTCGGCCGCAAGTCCACCCCCATCGAGGCCATCAGCGGCGTCGACGTGGCGCTGTGGGACATTCGCGGCAAGGAGGCCGGCAAGCCCTGCCACGCGCTGATGGGCGGGGCGTTCCGCGACCACGTGCGCTCCTACGCCACGGGATTGTATTACCGCGGCGAGGACGTTGAGGACCTGGCCAGCGCGCTCGACCAGGTCCGCGACGAGGCGCAGGCCTACGTCGAGATGGGCTTCACCGCCGTCAAGGGCAAGGTCGGCCTGCTGTCGGTGGAAGACGACATCAAGCGCATGGAGGCCGTGCGGTCGGTCGTCGGCGACGGGTTCCTGCTGATGACCGACGCCAATCACGCCTATACGCGGCACTCGGCGCTGCGCATGGGCGAGGCGCTCGAAGCGCTGGGCTTTTACTGGTTCGAGGAGCCGGTCATTCCCGAGGACATTGACGGGCACGCGTGGCTGCGTCGGAAGCTGTCGATCGCCATCGCCACCGGCGAGTGCGAATACACGCGCTATGGGTTCCTGGAGATTCTTCAAAAACAGGCGGCCGACATTTTGCAGCCGGACCTGGGCGCGGCGGGCGGCCTGAGCGAGGGCCTGCGCATCTACACGCTGGCGACCGCCTACCACACGCCGATTTGCCTGCACGCCTGGGGCAGCGGGGTGGCGCTGGCCGCGGCGCTGCAGTTCTGCGCGATTCAGGCGCCCCTTCCCCACACCGCCTTCCCGCGCGCGCCGGAGAACGAGCCGATGTTGGAATACGACCGCA
>JAPLSS010000408.1 GCA_026398515.1 Candidatus Sumerlaeota bacterium
GACCCATCCGGCGGTCATGGCCATTCCTCCTTGCGCGGCGCGCGGTGGTTTGCGTCTTCGATTCTACGACGGCGCAACACCAGATTACTCCATCACGCCGGAAACGGGCAAGAAAGATCAATGGGGCCCGATCTTCGGGGGTGCATACGCGAATTCTAGCGCCCGGCATTATCGGCGATAGGGGCCGGAAAACCGGGGACAGGCACGCTTTTCCGATGGGTCTTGATACGGTGAGTCCGAACGCTTCAGTCCCTTCGACACGCTCAGGGCTGGCGGAAAAGCGAGAAAGCAGGCGGCGCAAGCGCCGCCGAGCCAGTCCCCGGTGTTCCTGATTCTACTGCTGGAATTCGTGTATGCCCCCGATCTTCGGGCAGCGCGTCTTGGCCTTGTTCCAGGGCGGCGGGCAATCCGAATCTCGTTCGGTCTGAAGGCGAGAGGAGTGAGTGAATGCTTATGCCTTGGCGGGTTTGGCTTCGGCGGCGGGCCGGGCGGGCTCCGTCGTCACGGGCATGCGCTGCAGGAGGCGCCCCAGGGTCTTGTTCAGTTCGATGAACAGCTCGTGCCACCGCACCTGGGTGGCGGAGAATTCGGCCTCGGACATGGCCTGCAGGTGGGCCAGGCTGACCACTTCGCCCAGAAAACTCAGCAGTTTGTCGCCGCCTTTCAGGTCTTCGCCCATCTTGGAGACGAACTCGAAGTGGCGGTTGGCCAGCACGGTCATGGTTTTGAAGAAGGCGGCCTCCTGCTCTTCGGTGATCTTGGCGTTCTGCAGGCTGTCGGCGAAGTATTTCTCGAAGAACTCGCGCCATAGGGCGGCGTATCCCTTGCACAATTGGATCTTTTTCTCCAGATCCGCGGCGGTCTTCTTCTTGCTTTTGAAAATGTCTCCGAACCCCATTGCTAGTCCTTCCGAAACAGGTTCAGCGAGAACATGATGAACACCGCGAAGACGATCAACGCGATAATAATCACTGTCTCGGTTTTGTAGACCGGATCCAACATAAGGGCCTCCGCGCCGCGCCTTGCCTTGTCGCCGGTCCGGGAACGCGTGGCCCCCGGATGTCCGGCCTTCGCCCAAGGGGTTCTCGGATGGACTGTCAGTACAGCTGCACGCCGATGGCCTTGCGCGTCCGCACGATCATGGAATCGACGCCCGGCTCGCGGAACGTCTTCTCAATCTCCTGCTGTTGCCGGCGCGCGGCCTTCAGCTGGTCGAACCCCTGTTCGATGATCTCGCGCGCCGTCTTCTTATCGAACTGATCGAGGATCGTCAGCTTCTCGAAGTTCATGGCCGCGCGTCTGGCCATCAGGAACAATTGCAGGACCTGGTCGTGCGTGGTGGCCTTCGACGGCGGCGGCTTGAGCGCCTTGGCCTGCGTGTAAATCTTCTCCACGGCGTCGCGGAAGAGGCCCGGTCCCGTGTCGCCTGAGACCGCCAGCGCCATCGCCTTCCCGTCCGGATTGTTGACGGCCAGATCCACGAGAGCGGTTTCGCTGATCGAAAGGATCGAGCGGAAGTTGTCCTGCGCCTGCGTAAAATCGTCAAACATCTGGGCGACCTGGGCGTTGTACTGCGAGGTCTCCAGGATGCCCTGCACCTCGTCCAACAGGCGCATGGCCTGGCGCAGATTTGTATACGACTGGCGGTACTGGCCCTTGCCGAAATCCATCTTGGCGTAGCTCAGTTCCTTCTCCGACTCGTCCAGCTGCTGGCCGGCGTAGATGCGCAGATCGATCGGGCCGTCGAGATAAGCTTGGCGCCGCGCGGTCTGTTCGGCCACGGCGCGTTCGAGCACCGCGGGCGTGTTGACCAGCAGTTCCTCCAGGCGCGCCTCCATGTCGCGCAGTTCCTTGGCCGTTTCTTCGTACTGATTGGTTTGGTACTTCGTTTCGACCTCGGCGATCTTGTCCGTCAACTCCTTGACTTCCTGGACCTGGAAAACCTCAAGCTCCTGAACCTCGTCCCCTGGGAATACCGGCGCTGGCGCGGGCGTCCTTGGCGGCGTTGATCGCATCGGCCATCTTGCGGCTGGCGTAGCGCCACGCCTCGTCGCGCTTCGCCGTGGCAATCTGCTGTTCGGCGTCGATGACGCGCTCGAAGGCCGCGGAATCGGCCAGGTCCGCCGCCTCCACGGCCAGCTGGCGCGCTTCCACGTATTTCTCGCCGGCGAACATCTGGCGCGCCGCCGACAGCTTGTCGCCGGCGTCCTTGTAGTTGCGCGGCGAGAAGAGCGCCCCGTACGCCTGGGCGGCGCGTTGGAAGCGCGCGTCGGCGCTTTCGATCTGCGTGGCCGCGGCCTCGCGGTCGGCCGCGGCGCGGGCGGCTTCGGCCAGGGCCTTGGCGTCGCGCGTCCGCTCGATGACCTGGCGATAATCGAACAGATTGCGGGCGGCGATGGCGTCTTCCAGGTCCTTCTTCGCCTGGGCCGTCTGATCCGCGGCATATTGCAGCGCCTTGTGGTCCAGGGCCTCGGCCAGCGCCTTCTGCGCTTCGACGATGCCCTGCGCGCCCCGGGCGCTCAAGTCCTGCTTCAGCACGTCCAGCTGCGCCTTGGCCAACGCCGCCTCGTCCACCGCCTTCTTGGATTCTCCGGTTTCAATCAGCGCGCGGGTCTCGCCCAACAGGCGGCGGGCTTCGGCGAGTTCCTTCGGCGCGTACTGTTCGCCCTCGGCGCTGTAATGCGTGACCTGCGATTCGATTTCGAGCAGCGAGTTGTGCGCGGCGACGCGATACGTCTCGTCCTGGATGATCTTGGCGGTCTTCTTGATGTCCTCGGCCAGCAGGATCGAGTCTCGGTATTGCTGGGAATCGCGCTTCAGTTGGGCCGTCCCCAGGGTGGTGCGAGCCGCGTCGAGGAGGGCGCCGATCTCGGCCTTCATTGCCTGCTTGTTCGTCTCCAACTGCCGCTCCAGGTCGTTGGCGCTTTCGGCGGGGACGGCCAGATCGAAGATGCGGTCGGTGGCGCGAAAAACCTCGGTGGCGATATCGAGCTCCTTCGCCGACTCGCTGATGGCCTTGTTGGCCAGCTCGTTGAAGTCGGCCAGGATCTTCTGCTGCTCCTCGCTGGCCGCTTCGGCGATCTGCTCGGCCTGGTCGAACCCCTTTTCCTCGCCGGTGGCGATTTGCGTCTGGGCGTCCTTGAGCATCTGGTCGAGGATCTCGACGCTGCCGGGGAGGTACTCCCGCGCGCCGCCCTCTTCGAGCTTGGCGATCATGTCCTGGACGCTCTTGGCCTTGGTTTCGGCCGACCGTTTGCGCGTCTCATAGCGCAGGTCGGCGGCGCGCGGCTTCAGGATCGCCGCCGCTTGCAGCGCGTTGTCGTATTTCCTGTCTTCGTACGCGCTCAAGATGTTCGTGTAGGCTTCCGCATCCTGCTCGATGCGCTGGCGGAAGAAGACTTCGGCGCCGTACTGCAGGGCCACGCCCAAGTCCGTTTCAATCTCATTGATGAGGATTAGCGAACGGACGCGCTTGGCCTCTTCGATGGCCGCGGCGACGGCCTGCTCGGTGCGGCTCATGACGGTCTGCGCGGTGACGTACTGCCGTTTGTTCTGAATCAAGTCCTCGACCGTCTTGACCAGTTCGTCGACGTCGAGGCCCAACTGCACGGCATGTTGGCGGACGCCCTCGGTTTCCATGGTCTTGACGCTGACCTTGATCTCGGTCAGGCGCTGCTCGGCCTGCAACTTGATGGGCGCGAGCAGTTCGTCCACGCCGCTGACGACCTGCAGGAAGCTCTGGATGGCGCCGTCCCAGTCGCTCTTCGTGTACCGCTGCTTGCCCTTGTCGTTGGCTTGCAGGATGGCCTGGTAGCGCTGCGGGTCCTGCTGTTGGCCGTTGTTGTCCTGGGCGATCTTGATGTCATCGGCGGCCTGGGTCTGCAAGAAGGCGGCGCGCGCTTTCTTGACGTTTTCCAGCATCGTCTCGGCGGCCTGGATGGCGCCGCGGGACTGGTCGTAGGCCGGGGCGAATTGCTCGCCGTTGTACGCGTTCTGCGCCGCGTCCACCAGTTTCTTGACGTCGTCGAACTCTTTCTTGTCGAAGGTGTCCGCCTGGTTGGCGTCGGCTTCCGAAATGATGTCTTTCAGCTTTTTCAGATTCAGGCTCGCGCGCTGCTTCTTGCAGCCCGCGCCCACGGCGATCCCCAGGCACAGGAGCGCGACCACCCCGATCCGGCGAATCTTCGATGGCGCCATCATTCCCCCGTCACCTCCACAGGTTCGACACTCCAACCGCAACTGGATTCCCGGCGTCCGAATGACGCGCCGCGCCTTGAGCATTCCGGATTGTCGGAGCTTTCGTCGTCGCAGCCACGATGTCCGGGTGGAATCGCGCGAAACGCCCTCGCCCCGGGCATTTCCCAACTTGACGCCGCTCAAGCCAAGAACGATCTCGCGGGACCTAGCGTTTCTTCTTCTTGACGTCCGCGCCGCTCCCGCCCGCGATCTGCTCCTTGATGTTGGCGGAAATCTTGACCGCCTTCTCTTCGATCTTCGGATAGTATCTCTCGTCGCTCATGTACTTCAACGCGCCCGCCGTGCGACACAGGTCAATGTAAAACGCGTGCCACAGCCGGTATAGATTGCGCCGATCGGGCGCCGGCATGTTGCGCACGTGAGTGACCGAAAGCGACTGCTTCATCAAGTCCTGCAATTGGTCCGGCGAGCCGGCCAACTGCCGCGGCAAACGGCTGCGAACCTGGCTGTAGGTCTTTGAGATCGCGCTCTTGATTTGTAGAAACGCCTGGTCCTGCTCGCGCGTGATGGGCTGTTCGCTCATCGCCAGGCGGAGGAACTTCCGGAACGCCACCCAGTTCTTCAGCAGGCCGTCGGCCAGCGGCAGCGTTTCCGTGACAATTATGGGCTTCATTTGCATGAGGGCGCCTTTCTTCGTTCTATGTCCGCAAGCTGACCCGCCCCGCGATTCGCCGCTTCAATACCCCATCCTGCCGCCATAGCCTGCGCGGCCGCCCGCGCCGGCTCCGTAGCCGTATCCCGCCGGAGCGCCGCCCTGGCTCGGCCCGCCTGGCGTCGCAGCAGCCTTTTGAGCCAGATTCAGCAGCGTGGGGGGCATCCACATGCCGCCATTGGCATCCTTGGGGCGCTCCAGGTTGCGCGAAGGCGGCGGCGGCGGCGGCGGGACGAACAACGGGTAGAATTCCGACAATTCGTGGGTTGCCGCTTTCGGATCATCGGGAGTCGCCCGAAAGTCGTTGACGAATTTCTCAGCCCATTGCCGCAGCAAGATGTCCCGCTCTTTCTCCTTCTCGCGCCACTTGCCAATCTCGGAGATCGTCTCGGTCGTCAAGATGGGAAGCCGGTAGAACTCCAGGGGGTTCAACTTTTCCGCGCTTTCCAGGGCCTTGAGCAGCCGCACCAGCACCTGGTGGGTTTCCGGGCTGATGACGTCGAACCGCTCCGGCTGCACATTGGTGTACAGACCGTCGCCGGCCACTTCGTCGCCGTGCGTCCCGTCGTCAAAGAACTTCCCCTTGATCTCCGACTCGGGCAGATCCTCGTAGTAGTAATCGCTGATCAGGTCGTCGGCGTTGGGGTCGAGGAGCCGGATGACGGGGTCGCGCACCCTCTCGCCGGTCTTCACCCGTTTCGTCGGAATGGGCGTGGGCGTGGGCGTCGGCGTGGCGCCGCCCGGGCCCGTGGGCGTCGTGGCGCCGCCGTAGCCATAGTTGTAACCGCCATAGCCGGTGGAGCGCCGCGGCGCCGGAGTCGGCGTGCGCGTCGGAACGCCGGGGGCTGCCGGGACGGCGCCAAAGGGTGGAGCGCCCGGCGCGGGCGCGGGCGCGCCAAAGGCCGGCGTGGCCGAAGCGGCCGCGGCGCTCCTGGCCCGGTCGATGTAAGTTCCCGCGACCAAGCCGCCGCTGGGCGAGGCGCTGTTCAGAGCGTCCATCGCCGCCGGCGGAGCGAAGGGGTTCAACTGCGCCGAGGCCGGCCGGGAAAACGCCGTCCAACCGATGCCGACGGCTAACGCCCAAACCCAAATTCGGCCCTTCATGGTCAAAGCCTTCCTTGTAGTTCAGGGCGATCTACAAGTTCAATTCTATCAGGAGCTAGCGTATCGAAGCCGCTCCTTGGGTGTCAACGAAAAAGCCTTGAGCGGCGCAAGCTATCCCGCCGGCAGCCTGAATTCCTCCCCAAACCGCCTGAAAGACGGGGCCGCCAACGACGATCCGGTCGTTTAACAACCCTCTTGCGTATTGCGTTCGAGACTGGCATGGTGCGCGTGGCAGGTAGCGGTTGCGCAAGATCCGTTCGTTTCCGTCTTTAATGAATGGGGCTCAACGCGGAGGGAGAACATGGCCGGCGACGCCGGCGCGCGACCGAAGACCTCATTCCACTTCCCACACAATTTCACACAGGGGGTAACCGACGAAATGGCAGAAACGCAAGCGGCAAACGGCTCGGGCGCGCTGGCAGGCGTGCATCCCGCGCGGTTGTTCACCGCCAGCTGCATCTCCTTGATCGCTACCGCGGTGGCGTTCGCCACGGTGGGCGACATCATGGGCGACCTGAAAGTCAAGTTCATCCTGACGAACCAGCAAGTCGGCTGGATCGGCGGCGCGGCGATGTGGGGCTTCACCATCTCGATTTTCATTCTCGGGCCGCTGTGCGACGCGCTGGGCATGCGCCGCCTGCTGCGCTTCGCCCTGTTGTGCCATGGGCTGGGCGTGTTGGTGATGATCTTCGCCGACGGATTCTGGATGCTGTTCGCCGGGGCGCTGATCATCGCGCTGGGCAACGGAACGATTGAAGCCGGCTGCAATCCCCTGGTGGCGACGATCTACCCCGACCGCAAGACGCAAAAGCTGAGTCAGTTCCACGTTTGGTTTCCCGGGGGCATCGTGCTGGGGGGGCTGGCGTCGTACGCGCTGGGGAGAATTGGGCTGTCCGCGGCGGCCGCCACGCACCTGTGGCAGATCCGCCTGGGCTTGATTCTCATCCCCACCGTCGTCTACGGGATTCTGTTCACCGGGCAAAAGTTCCCCGCCACCGAGCGCGTGCAAGCCGGCGTTTCGTTCGGCGGCATGTTCCAGGCCGCCCTTCTGCGCCCGCTCTTCCTCTTGCTCTTTGTGTGCATGATGTTGACGGCGTCGATGGAGCTGGGGCCGAATCGGTGGTTGCCCAGCGTCTTGCAGGCCGGCGGCATTCCGGGCATCCTGGTGCTGGTGTGGATTAGCGGCCTGATGGCGGTGCTGCGCTTCTTCGCCGGCCCGGTGATCCATCGGCTGTCGAACACCGGCATCCTCCTGGGATCGTCCATCCTGGCCGCGATTGGGCTGTACTGGCTGAGCTACGCGGAGACGGGCGCGATGGCCTTCGCCTCGGCGACGGTGTTCGCCGTCGGCGTATGCTACTACTGGCCGACGATGCTGGGAACCGTGGCCGAGCGCGTGCCCAAGGGCGGGGCGTTGGCGCTGGCGCTGATGGGCGGGATCGGCATGGCGATCGTCGGCCTGGTCACCTCGCCGGTCATGGGGGACATCGCCGACAAGTATTTGAATGAGAAACTGCCGATGGACAAGACGGTGGCCGTCCTCCAGCAAGCGGTCGACACGTTCCCCGCACTGGCCGCGCAAGCCAAGGGCGATACAGGCAAGGACATTACGGCGGCCATGGAGAAAGCCAAGGCGGCGCTGGGCAAGATCAAAGCCGAAAAGAACCTGGTCGAGCCGGACACCGCCAATGCGTTGCGCGACATCATCAACACGGGCGGCGACGCGCCCGCCGCCAAAGAGGCCGGCGCGTTGCTGGGGCCGGCGGACAACTTCGGCGGGCGCATGTCGTTCCGCTACGTGGCGCCGGTGGGGGTCATTTTGATCATCATCTTCGGCTTGTTGTTCGCCAGCGACAGAGCCAAGGGCGGCTACAAGGCGGAAAGCATCCACTCCTAGAGTTCGGAGTTCGGAGTGACGGCTTCAGCCGTCAAACGCCTAAGGGCGTCACAACAAACTCTCGGGGCGCGGAAGCCCTCCGCGCCCCTTTCGTTTTTTCATTGACCCCCGACGCGCGCCATATCAGAAGGGTGGCATAGCGCCAGAGGCGCAAGCGAAATAAGGAGGACACCATGCGCACGTGGAAATCGGGATGGAGCTTGGCCGCGTTGTTCGCCCTGTCGGCGACCGTCGGGCCGGTGGCATCCCATAGCGAAGATGCCGCGTCCCAGGCCGCGAAGCCGGAGGCCGCCGCGTCGCAGCCGGGCGCTTCATCGGAAGGCCTGGCACCGATTCAGATCGAACTGCCCAAGCCGATGTTCGTCGGCACCCCGAAGAACATCCAAAGCCCCAACCTGGAGAAGCCCACGGGCAAGAAGCGCGAGCCGTTCCTGGCCCCCAAGGGCGTCGTCGACATCTCCAAGGACAAGGCCGTTACGACCAGCGATCAGACCCCCATCATCGGCGACGCCAATCTCCTTACCGACGGCGACAAGGAAGCCACCGACGGCTCGTACGTGGAGTTCGCCCCCGGGGTGCAATGGGTCCAGATCGACCTGGGCGCGGAGTATGAGATCTACGTGATCGTGGTCTGGCACTTCCACGCCGAGGCGCGCGTCTACCACGACGTGATCGTCAAGATCGCCGCCGACCCGGACTTCGTGACCAACGCCCGCACGCTGTTCAACAACGACCACGACAACACCGCCGGCCAGGGCGTGGGCAAGGACAAGGAGTACATCGAGTCGAACGAAGGCAAGTTGATCGACGCCAAGGGCCAGAAGGCGCGCTACGTCCGCCTGTACAGCAACGGCAACACGAGCAACGACATGAACCACTACATCGAGGTGGAGGTCTTCGGCCGCCCGGCCAAGTGAACGAAGAGTTCGCAGCGCGACCTTCGGTTCGTATAGGTCCTATTGGCCTCATGAAGAGGGAATCCGCAGACATCGCGGATTCCCTCTTTTTTCATTTCCAAAAGAGGGCGGACGGGATAACAGGATAGACGTGATCTCGAAACGCCCCAACACCATCCGTCGTCTGGGCCTGGCGGTGGCGCTTGCCGCGGCCGCGGCGGGCGCCTTGGCGTTGCGCTTGCCGCGGTTGGAGGAGCGGCCCATGCACGGCGACGAAGCGGTGCACGCGGTCAAGTTCGGCGCGCTGCTGGAACGGGGGTATTACCACTACGATCCCGAGGAATTCCACGGCCCCACGCTGTACTACCTGACCTTGCCGGTGGCTTGGTTTCGCGGCGAGCGAACCTTCGCCGAGACGACGGAATGGACGTATCGAATCGTTCCCGTCGTTTTCGGCGTGGGCCTCATCCTGCTGCTGCCGCTGGTCGTCGACGGCCTGAGCGCCGGGGCGGTCGCCTGGGCGGCGGCGCTGACGGCCCTCTCGCCCGCGATGGCGTTCTACAATCGCTACTACATCCAGGAAACCCTGTTCCTGTTCTTCACCTTCGGCGCGCTGGCTTGCGGCTGGCGTCACGCCTGCTCCAAGCGGCTGGGGTGGGCGCTGGCGGCGGGCGCCTTTGTCGGCCTCATGTACGCGACGAAGGAAACCTGGGTCTTCGCCTGGCTCGCCATTCTCCTGGCGATGGTCCTTTCGCACCAATGGGCGCGGCGATTCGACGGCGCTTCCGGCCGGATGACACCCCCGGCGTCATCGGGTTCGAAGCCGGGGGCCCTCGGCCGCCTGGAGGCAAGGACCCTGGCCTTGGTCCGCGCCGCCGAGGACTGGGTCGGATTCACGCTGCCCCTGGCGCATCTGGCCGCGGGCGCGGGGGCCGCCCTGGCGGTCTGGGCGCTGTTCTTCTCCTCGTTCTTCACCGATCCCTGGGGCCTGTACAACTCGGTCCACACGTATTACCACTATTTCCTGCGCAGCGGCGGGGCTGGCATGCACACCCATCCCTGGTGGTATTACCTGGGGATGTTGATCTACTGGAAGAACGGGCCGGGGCCGTGGTGGAGCGAGGGGCTGATCCTGGCGCTGGCCGCGGTCGGAATCGTCGCCGCGCTCCGGCGCAACGCGCTGCCGAGCGAAGGCGCGCCGTTCGACCGGTTTCTGGCGTTCTATGCGTTGGTCATGGTCGTCCTGTATTCGGCCATTCCCTACAAGACGCCCTGGACGATGCTCTCGTTCCTCCATGCGTTGATCCTGATGGCGGGCATCGGCGCGGCGTTCCTCGTGCGCGCCCTGAAGCGCGTCTGGCTCCAGGCGGGAGCGTGCATTCTCTTGGCGTTGGGGCTGGCGCATCTGGGAACGGAGGCGTGGCGCGCAAACTTCGTGTTTTACGCCGACGTGCGCAATCCCTATGTCTACGCCCATCCAACGGGGGATGTCATCGACTTGGAGCAGCGCGTCGAGGAGGTCGCGCAGGCCGCGCCGGATGGATATTGGACGGTCGTCAAAGTCATCTCGCCGGAGTATTGGCCGCTTCCCTGGTACCTGCGCCGTTTCGAGCGCGTGGGCTACTGGTCCGAGCCGCCGGCCGATCCCGACGCGCCGATCCTGATCGTCGCGGCGGACCTGGAAAAGGAGGTCAACGCCCGCCTCCAAGACCGCTACGTGAAGAGTTTCTACGGCTTGCGCCCGCAGGTGACGCTGATTCTCTACGTGCGCCGCGACCTGTGGCGGGAATCAGTGAAGCCCGCGGCAAAGGCGGAAGAAGCGAGGGCAGAATGATGGGGGCAGAATAATAACGACAAATGCCTAATTGAAGCGCTCCTTGTCGTTATTATTCTGCCTCCATTATTCTGCCCTGATCTTCCCCTTGGAACCGCTGCTTACCCCTCATTGATCACCGCCACGCCGCGGCGGCGCAGGGCCTCGACCCAGCCGGCCACTGCCTCCTTGCTCGGCGTTTCATAGATTGCGTCCCCAACCGAAGCCAACCCCATCCGCTCCCGTTTGCTCGTGCCCAGGCGGTGATAGGGCATGATCTCCGCGCCACGCAGACGGGGCAGCGAACGCATGAGGCGCGCCACGTTCTCGAAGTGGTCGTCGCGGTCGTTCAGCCCCGGGACGATGGGGAGGCGCAAAAGGATCGCGGCGCCGGCGTCGTGCAGCGCCCGAAGGTTCTCGAAGATCACCCCATTCGGCGCGCCGGTGTATTCCTCGTGGCGCCGCTCGTCGGTTTCCTTGATGTCGTAGAGATAGAGGTCCACATACGGAAGCACGCGTTTGAAGGCCCGGAACGGCGCATGGCCGCAGGTCTCGACGGCGCAGTGCAGGCCGGCCTCCTTGGCCGCGCGCAACAGGGCCTCCGTGAAATCGATCTGCGCCAGCGGCTCGCCGCCGGACAGGGTCAGGCCGCCGCCGGAGGTCTCGTAAAACGGCTGATCGCGCATCACCTCGGCCAGCGCGTCCTCGACCGTCACGTCGCGGCCCACCAACTCCAATGCCTTGGCGTAGCACTCCTCCGCGCACGCGCCGCAGACCTCGCACTTCTCCCGGCGCAGGAGGTGGCCTTTCTCCGAATCCATGACGTGGACCTGGTTTGGACAGACGCGAAAGCAATAGCCGCAGCCGATGCAGTTGCGGGCGACGAACGACAGGTGGCGCTCGCGGTCAATGCCTTCGGGATTGTGGCACCACACGCAACGCAACGAACAACCCTTGAGGAAGACGGTGGTGCGAATGCCCGGCCCGTCATGAATCGAGAAACGCTGAATATCGAACACGCGGCCCAGGATCGGGGCCATGGCGGACTCCTTGGCTGACATGCCTCGCGGGCGCGTCGCAACGCCCCGTGTCACTCTTTCCCCCATCCCGCGCCCGTGTCCAGCAGAACCTGCGAAGACGGATGCGGTTGGTGGCGTAGGCTTTCCAGCCTGCGCAGCTCCGAATACGCAACTGAACAACACGCAGGCTGGAAAGCGTACGCCGCTAACCGCTGTCCGAATTATTCGGCAAGCTCGCGCGCCCGTCCGCGACATCCAGGCAGAAACCGCATGGAGCCGAGCGGAACGACGAGATCAAAGGAGAGTGTGCGATGTCGGACAAACGGAAGCGAATCATGAAACTGGCCGCCCTGGGCTTCGGGCTGGCCTTGGCGGGATGCACCACCACGCAGAGCGGCGCGCTGTGGGGCGCGGGCCTCGGGGCGGCCGCTGGCGCGCTGATCGGCAACCAGTCGGACCACGCCGGCGAGGGGGCGCTCTTCGGCGCGGCCCTCGGCGGCCTGTCCGGGGCGCTGATCGGCGACGCCCTCAACCAGAACGCGCAAACTCAGAACTACGCGCCGGTCTACGGGACGGGATACAGCGGGGTCTATGGGACGGCGCCTTCGGGCGGCTACTATCCGTCTCCGTATTACCCCAGCCCCTATGGCGCGGCGCCGCAGCCCGTGGCCTCGTATGGGCAATACCCGGGGCCGGGCTCCTACTACGCGAACGGCGGCGCGACGATTTGGAAGAGCCGGTTGAACTGACAAACGGCGGTCTCGTGGCGCAGGCTTTCCAGCCAGAGCCGTTTAACCTAAAAACGGCGTTTAGCTGGTGTCTTCGAGCAGCCGCGGAGCGGTGAGCAACCGTCCGCCGAGGAACCAGACGAAGACGCGGCTGAGCAGGATACGCCATCGGGCGGCCCAGTCCAACTGCTCCGCACTTGTTCGCAGCCAGCGGAAGAAGGCGTTCAGGGCGGCCAGGATCTTCGGCACAGCGCCAGCCTCGCCGTGCATGCTGGTAATGGTCAGACGGGTTTGTCCGGCGTGAGTGGTTTGACGGCCGACGGCGTGAAGCAGCAGGGGGCGGCTGGTGATGACTTCCGCGTGGCGTTCGGGAATGGCCAGGCGCACGAAGAGCGACCACCAGTTGTAGACCAGCGCCACATGGCGCGCCATGATGCGGCAGCGTTGCAGATCGTGGGTGGTGAACCCGCCCCAGCCCCAATGGTTCTTCAGTTCATCATAGGGATTCTCCGCGTCGCCGCGGTCGCGATACAATTGGGCGGTGGCCGGGACATCGAGCGCCAACGAGGTGACCAGGACCGCGTATTCATAGGACGGCGCGCGCTCCAGCGTCGGTCCGAACGGCAGCTCCGGCTGGGTCGGCGCCTGCGCGGACGAAGGGGGCGGCGCGGACTTCCGGACGCGGCGCAACACTACGACCCGCCGTTCGCGCGACCAGCCCTGCAAGCGCAGACGCGCCTCGACGCCCTCCCAGCCTTGGCCCGCGTCCTGGGCCGCCTGGCCGGCAAACACCGTCTCGGCGCACTGGCGCGCCCCGCGGGTCAGCCGCAACTTAAACAGTTAATGTTGTTCTCTCTTCTCCGCTTTCTTCATCACCGCATCGTTGCCGAAGGCGATGTCCCCGCGCAGCGCCCACGGGCGGCAACGCCGCGGCAGCGAATCCAGAAACGCAAACAGCCCCGGGCACGTGTACGCCGCCGCCGTCTGATTCCCCGGCGGCGCCTCCACGTCCAGCGCCAGGCGCGTGTTCGCCATGAAATACGTATGGTACACATGCGACGGACGGCCGTGCTTCTGGGGATTGTAGCCCACCACCGCCCCTTCCCGGCGCCCATACAAGGGCTTCACCGTCGTGTCCACGTCCAGCACCCACGGCTCCTCCAGCAACGGCTCGTAGCAACGGCGCAGATGCTTCTGCTGCCAGCGCGCGCACGCCGGCTCCGGCGCGTGACGGAACACCCGGCGGATCGAGTCCTCGCTCATCGTCCGGCTCATCCCCAGCAGCCGCGGGTTCACCGTGTGGCGCCGGATCGCCGTGACGTGCGCCTAGCGCGTGTGGCCCGCCAAGATCGACAACACCGTCGTGGCCAGCCCATCGCGCTGCGACGGCGCGTTCGGGCTGCGATACGCCAACGGGCAGTCCTCCACCCACGGCTCGAACAACTCCGCCGTCTTCAAAAACTCGATGAAGAACGGCAACTGGCCCAGCGGCGTCACCGCCGCCTGCGGATCCCACTCCACGTGAATCCGCCCCCCAAACGTCTCCACCGCCACCGGCGGCGCCGGCCCGTCCGAAGGCTCGCCCAATGGGTGAACCGCAAGGAAATCGCTCGTTGTATTCATAGCCCTCATATGCGACAAGATCCGGGAAATAGGCCAGCGGCAAATGCTCTTTTTAGGTTAAACGGCTCTGGCTGGAAAGCCTGCGCCACTCAAAACGCCGATTCTCGTGTGTTTCCGGGCGCCATGAGTCGCTGTCCCAACAACCCGCCGCCTGAGCGCGCCGGCGATCATACGGGCAGACGTAAAAAACGTAATTTTAGCCGCGTTTTGCGGGACAAATACCCTTGCCTGTCTCGTCGCCCTTCGCCAAACTCGTCCACGCCTGCATCATTCGATAGGCGCATTCCCGAAGGGACGAACCCCCGCATGCCCCGGTCTTGTCTCTTTCTGGTTCTGCTGGCTCTAGCCTTCTCAACCGTCGGTCTGTCCCACGGCGCGGCGCCGTCCGCTTCCTCTTCCGCGCCGGCCCCATCATCCGCCCCAAAGGAGGGCTTCGGCATGCTGAGCCTCGATCAAGCCCAATCCGATTTGTCCGCCCTGGACTCGCGCATCAAGCAATGCGAACAGGCCCAGCACGCGCTGGCCCCGTATCTTCGCGAACAAGCCGGCATCATCACCCGCTTGATTGACGCCATCCGCGAGGACCGGGCCGTCAACGAGCCTTTCTATCAACACGAAGCCGACCTCCAGGAATCCGAATGCGCCATGCTTCTCGGCTCGCTCAAGGAAGAACTCGACCTCGTCGACCGCAACGCGCAACTGGCCGCCGAAACGCCGAAGAAGACCGTCAACGTCCGCGACCTGGGGGCCCTCGGCGACGGCGCCCACGACGACTCTCCGGCCATCGCCGAAGCCCTCCAGCGCGCGGCCGCCCTGGGACCCGGCGCGCGCGTCCTGCTTCCCACCGGTCGGTATGCTCTGGCCACCCTGCAAGGCGACGAGCAGGGCAAGGGCCATCTCTTTCTGAGCGGCCTCTCCGATCTGAACGACGAAGG
>JAPLSS010000892.1 GCA_026398515.1 Candidatus Sumerlaeota bacterium
CCAACGCAAAAGCATCTTGCAGCGATAGCACGGCGGTGGCCTTTGCGGCCAGGGCTGACATCTCGGTCTGAGCGATGACGCGGCCATCACAGTCCAACAGCGTCACCTTGGGGGTGGAGGAACCGTTGCCGGTGTTGAACACGTAAAGCCACCCGCCTTCGCCAAACGTGTTTTTGAATCGCGCAACAGCCCTCTTCGTTGTAACTGCGATGAGATTACCGGCTGATGAACTAGCCGACACCTCCACCCGACTCGCCGCGGTCGCACACAGTGTCGCGCACTCTTCGCAAATTGCGGCATCGATCAAGGGGATCTCTTGCCCGGGCTGCACCTGGATTTCCTCGGCCAGGAGACCAAGGCCAGCGCCGGCGGAATCGAAGCCGCGCACCCTAACGTTGACCGGAAAGTCCGTGGGATTGTCCAGTACGATGACTCGGTCCTCCACGGGGAGAGTATCGAGGCCGGTGAGGCACCAGGTCGCCGCGAGGGCAGGGATATGAATTGTCGTCATTGTCAACATCACTACAATAAGTGTCTTCTGCATGGTCTTGCTCCTTATGGTTGGTTGCCGTTTGTGAGGGTACCTTCGTGGTACCTTGCTGAGGAGAGCAACGACCATGCCGGGCACAATGTGACATACACGTCACGCTTGACGTCGCGCAAAGGGAGGGCAGTATGATAAATAAGAAGCGGCTCGCGCTCTGATGCGGATTCCCAGGTCTTTGTTACCGCACTCGGGCGACGGTCGTGTGGAGGTTGCCTTCGACGAAATCGAGTTCGGCGTTTCTCAGGCGCTGGATGGTGTTTGGCACGTCGCGGCGCGCCTCGGGCGACATCACCAACTCGATTTCAGTCGCGCCGGGTTCGGAGGCGCAGACGCGGGCGTCTTTGACACCGGGGATACCGCGCAGTTCGGCAACGAGCCCTTCGATAAGCCTGGGTTCGATTCCGCCAACGATGAAAATCGTGTGCGACGCGGAACGGTCATAGCGTTTGACCAACGTGTCGAGGACTTGATCTCCGGCGGTATGACCAACATCTTTCAGCGAGGCCGATGCGGCGCCCGGAGCCGTCAGTTCGCGCTTCGCATTCAAGCCGGACACCTGCCCGCTGGCCACGACGCGGCCGCTTTCCGGCGTCAGCAACGCATAATCTATGTCCGTCTTGTACGAGAAGAAGTCGCCGAACCGGTCCCGTTCGGCACAGGCCGCGCCGATGAACAACGCCAGGTCCTGGCGGCGCGCGAGCGCCGCAAGTTGTGCGGCCTCTGCCACGTCGCCTTCATTCATCGAAACCTGCATCCCGGCTTCCGCCAGCACGTCGGCCACCGCTTGGCGGGCTGCGTCGGGCGCAACCTCGCCGCCCGCCACAACCGCCGTCTCGCGCCCGCCCACCAGCACGCTGACATTCTGATCCTTAAGGGCCTTCAACAAGTCTTCTTTGAAGGTCACCCGCACCTTGACGTGATAAAGCCCGTCTTCCTGCGCTTCTTCGAGCACATCGTAGGCAGCAACATGCCCTTGCGCCAATGATTCCACCCGGCTTTCCATCAGAACAAAATTGCTCGACACCGCCCGCGCCGTGATGTCCGCGCCGTACTTCTCGAGTATTGCGGCGCCGAGCGCATCGAGGATCGCGCGGTTCCGCGCCTCTTGCGCGTTTTGCTTAATTATGGCGAAGCCATCGGCAACGATACCCCCTTCGGCCTGGGGTGCGGCCGCGACCACAGGCGCGGGTTGCGTTTGCATTGCCTCGGAGCGCCGAGGCAAAGGCTTCAGTTCGGCGTGAACTTCCACCGGATCTGTACCCGCGATAGAAACAAACTCTGGCGCGCTGGTTTCAAACCCGTCTTTGCGCAGTTTCATCCACAACGCCTGACCGACGTCCACGGTAGTGTGCAGTGGCGTCACCTGCACCGGCTCGTCGACAGGCCACGGCGTATAGCGGCCGAATTCAGCATCGGAAACCAGGACGGTAGCGCCGGTCGGGTTCGAGGTTATGTTCAGCGGGGCGGTTTGCGCCCCTTCCGCCCGCCTTTTCGACTTCGCCAGTTTGAACGCCACGTGGATCGGCAACATCGATTCCGCCTTCACGAGTTCCGGGTGCGACTCGCTGTAGCCGTCTTTGGCCACTTTCACCCAGAACGTGTCGCCCACCGGAACCGACCC
>JAPLSS010000583.1 GCA_026398515.1 Candidatus Sumerlaeota bacterium
CGCCACCTCCGCATAGGCTTGGCCGTCGGGCTTGTAGACGATCAGTTCGGAGGTGTCGGGCAAGGCCAGCACGACCGAGCCGACGTCGAGAATGGCCCCGAAGCTGCTGAGCCGGGTTGTGTCGGTCCAACCCGTTTGGCCGGTCTTAGCGTTCAGGCAAAAGAGGTTGCGTTTGTCAGAGAGGCCGAAGAGCAGACCGTCTTTCAACACTGGCGTGTTGAATTGCGTGCCGAGTTCCGCGTTGTCCCACACCGGAGTGGCCTCAAAGACGTCTCCCTTCTTTTCGATCTTCACGGCATGCGTGCCGCGTCCCTGCCCGGTGTAAATCACGATTTGCCCATCGATGATCGGAGTCGCGGCGTTGTAGGCCATTCCCCGGGCCTCGAACGGAATCTGCCAGAGAAGCTTCCCGTCGGCCACGCCGACGCCGATGACGCTTCCCTCCGTCAACTCCACGACCTGTTTCGCGCCTTCCACCGTCAGGAGGGCCGGCGAAGAGTAGCCCGGGCCGGCGCCCTCCCACTTCCACTTCGGCGCGCCGGTGGCCAGGTCGAGGGCGACGAGCGGGCCATTGCCGGGGCCGCCGAGGTGCGCGATGGCCATCCCATCCACGATGATCGGCGACATGCCAGTGAAGAACTTGGGCACGGCGTTGGCGTACTCCTCATTGCGCCACGCCACCTTGCCGCTGGCCGCGTCGAGGCACGAGAGAATGCCGGTGGCGCCCAACGCGACGATCTTTCCATCGGCCACCGCCGGCGAACTGCGGGGTCCGGGGTGCCGCGCGGCCGGCCCGGTCACCGCTTGCGCCGCGTACTTGTCTCTCCAGACTTCCTTGCCGTCGGCGGCGTTCAGGCACAGGATAACTTCCTCATCGCCTTGCCGCGCGAACACATACAATTTGTCGCCGACCAGGGCGGGCGTTGAATCGCCGGCGCCCACCGTCACCTTCCAGCTCTGTTTCAGTTCCTGGGGCCATGTCGCGGGGGCGGTGAACCCTTTGACCACGTCGTCCCGATTCGGCCCGCGCCATTGGGGCCAGTCCTGCGCAAACGCGCACGTCGCGTAGACTAGAATGAAACCTCCCGCCACCGCGCCGATCCATCGACTTGTGCTTCTCATGTTGTCGCCTCCTGTTCGATTCTTGGCAAAGCGCGCCTCGAAAGAGGGTGAAGATGACGCAAACCTTGGCGCTGCACGTGGAAGTTCGCGGCGCGACCTCTAGGTCGTATCGGTCGCGACCTTCCCCTACGACCTGAAGGTGGCGCCACGAACTTGACTTGAATGGAACGCAAGATAGGCCTTCTAGCGACTGTCGTCAATGGCTTTGAGCGACGCAGGCTTTCGAGCCTGGGATTTGTGGAAACGGGAGCAGACGCCCCTCACAGGCTGGAAAGCCTGCGCCACTCCAAGGCATCTCGCCGAGCCAGTTTCCAGAGGAGTCATGACGCCCTCACCGTCGCCGTGGCGCCGGCTAGGGCGTCGGACGAGGCGGTCAGGCGCAGTTCGCCGCCGGCGCCTTCCCGCGACCGCAGGATCGCCATGCACAGTCCGTGGAACGCCTTGCGCTGAGGCGCCACGAACGATTCAAGGCTCGTCGGATCGCCGTTGTCGACGCCGGCAATCTCGCCCGGGCCTTCCAGCGTGAACCGCACGAGATTGTCCGCCAGCGGGCAGACGTTTCCCGCCGCGTCCAGGATGCGCGCCGTCACGAACGACAAGTCCTCGCCGTCCGCGCGGATTTGTGAACGGTCTGGCTCCAGTTCAATGCGCGCCGGCGCCCCGGCGGTTCGGACCTCCTTCTCCATGGCCGGCTGGCCCGCGTCGTCCAGCGCCACCACCTTGAGAACGCCCGGCTCGTAGCGCACGTCGTCCCAGATCAGTCGGTAGCGCCCGAAAAGCGTGTTGGGGTCCTTGCGCCGAATTCCCAGCGAGCGGCCATTGAGAACCAACTCGGCGGCGTTGTAGCTGGTGTAACAATGGACGGGCGTGACCTCGCCCTCGCGCCCCGCCCAGTTCCAGTGGGGCAGGAGGTGAAGCGTCGGCTTCGGGGACCACTTGCTTCGGTACAGATAGAAGCGGTCCTTGGGAAGGCCGGCCAGGTCGATGATGCCGAAGTAGGAGCTGCGGCTGGGCCATTCGCTTTTGTACGGCGTCGGCTCGCCGAGGTAGTCGAACCCGGTCCACACGAACTGGCCCATGATGAACGGGCATTCATCCTGCGCCTTGAACTCATACTCGGGCGGATAGCCCCACGAGGGAGAGGTCATATCGTACGAACTGACCTGCAGCGTTTCGCGCCGTTTGTCGCGCTCCTCTTCGACGGGGAAGTAGTATTCGCCGCGTGTGCTGACGCACGATTCGGTCTCGCTTCCATACGTTGGCCAGGCGGGATGTTCCGCGTGGTATTGCTGGTACTTGCGAGGCTTGTAGTTCCAGCCGGGGACGTCGACGATGGCGGCCAGCCCGTTGGCAATGGCGCCGTCGGAGTTGTTGAACCCGGCGGTCACCGGCCGCGTCGGGTCCTCGCGGTGGCAGACGTCGGTCAGGAAGCGGCAGACCTGCGCGCCGTCGGGCCGCCCCATGTCGCCGACCTCGTTGCCGATGCTGTACATGATGACGCAGGGGTGATTGCGGTCGCGGCGGATCATCGCGGTCAGGTCTTTCTCCGCCCATTCGTTGAAGAGAACATGGTAGCCGTTGTCGACCTTCGGGACCGTCCACTCGTCGAACGCCTCGTCGAGGACGACGAAGCCCATTGCGTCGCACAGGTCGAGCAGTTCGGGCGCGGGCGGGTTGTGGCTCGTGCGGATGGCGTTGCACCCCATTTCCCTGAGCATTTCGAGCTGGCGCTCCAGGGCGCGGCGTGAAACCGCCGACCCCAGCGCGCCCAGGTCGTGATGCTGACACACGCCCAACAGTCTCCGCGGACGCCCGTTGAGGAAGACCCCCTCGTTCGCGTCGAAGCGAATCTCGCGAATGCCGAACGGGGTCACATATTCATCGACGCGCTGGCCGTCGACGAAGACCCGCGAGAGGGCGCGATACAGGCGCGGCGTGTCCATGTCCCATCGCTGCGGATTCGGCACGGTCAGCGATTGGTCGAACGTCATCCCTTCGTTGATCGTCCGCTTCGATGATTTTGCGGTTACGCGCTTGCCCGAGGGATCGCGGATCTCGGTCTGAAGTTTGACTGCGGCGGGCTGTCCGCTTCGGTTGAGGACTTCGGTCCGAACCCGCACGGTCGCCTGGTCGTCGGCGATGTGCGGCGTGGCGATGTATGTTCCCCAATGGACGACATGGACGGGATGGACAAGGACCAAGCGCACGTTGCGATAGATGCCGGCCCCCGGATACCAGCGCGAGGCGTGCGGCGGGTTCTCCACGCGCACGGCCAGAACGTTCTCTTCGCCGAACCGCACGTGGCCGGTGATCTCGAAGCAAAACGAAGCATAGCCGTAAGGCCACGACCCGACGCTGCGGCCGTTCACGTAGACGACGGAGTGGCTCATCACACCGTCGAATTCGACGAAGACGCGCCGGCCGCGCGCCGCTTCGGGCAGGGGAAAGCGCTTTCGATACCAGCCCAGCCCGACGTGCGGAAGGCCGCCGGTGCGTCCGGTGTGCTCCGAGGTCTTCGTCTCGCCATCCTCGACGATGGTCGTGCGTTGGCAATCGTTCTCGCGGTCGAACGGACCGCGAATGGCCCAGTCGTGCGGGACGCGCACGACTTCCCACGCGCTGTCGTTGAACCTGAGGCCGGCGGCGCCCAACGGCGCCGAACGCGAGAAGCGCCAGTTGCGATGAAGCCGAGCAACGCAGCGCGGCTGGTTCAGGTCGAGTGTTTCGGTGGACATGCGTGGAGTCTCCTGAGGAGTTTGCGGTAGTCTTGCATGAGATTGGGAATGAGGAAAACAGTCCATATTCCCGCCGACGAGTCCAGCAGATTCGTGATGCCCGGGTCTGAGTGGGTGCATCCCGCGATGTAGATTCAATCTTGGTTTGCGGTTCCTGGGAGCGCCGGCGTCCTCGCCGGCTGTGTCCCACAGGGAAGGTTCGAATTAGATGGAGCCGTCGTGGACGCCGGCGCTCCCAGGAACCGCAAAAACTGTTGCGGCGCCTGGGGCCGTGTGTCAGGGTCTGCGCCGGTCCGTTGGGATACGCGACCTTGACAGGAATTCCTAAACCCAAAAAGGATGTGCGAGATGAAGCAGGCGGAGAAACCAGCAGACATCCAATGCGGAGTCATCGGCTATGGCGGCGCGTTCAACATGGGCCGCAAGCATTTGCAGGACATGCAGAGGGCGGGCATGACGCCCGCGGCCGTCTGCGACGTGGACCGGGCGCGGCTGGAGATCGCCAAAACGGATTTCCCCGGCATTCAGACCTACACCAGGGTCGGCGCGATGCTGAAGAAGTCCGACGTCAACCTCTTGGCCGTCATCACGCCGCACAACACGCACGCCAAGCTGGCGATCCAGTGCGCCAAGGCCGGCCGCCACGTGGTGACCGAGAAGCCGTTCGCCGTCACCACCGCCGAGTGCGACGCGATGATCCGCGCCGCCGAGCGGAACGACGTGCTTCTGTCCACGTATCACAACCGCCACTGGGACGGCTGCATCATGGAAGCCGTGCGGCAAATCCAGTCGGGCGCCATCGGCGAGGTGTTCCGCATCGAGGCGCACATGGGCGGCTACCGGCAGCCGAAGGACTGGTGGCGCACGAGCAAGACGATCTCCGGCGGCATCCTCTACGACTGGGGCGTGCACCTGTTGGAGTATTCGTTCCAGATCATCCGCGCGGAGATCGCCGAAGTGGCGGGATTCGCCAAGCGCGGCCTTTGGGCCGACAAGACGGCGTGGAAAGACGACGCGAACGAAGACGAGGGCTTTGTGGTCGTGCGGTTCGCCGACGGGCGCTGGCTCACTCTGACCATTACCACGCTCGACGCGAATCCCAAGAAGAGCCTGCTTGAGATCACCGGAACCAAGGGAACCTATCTCATGAACATGCGGGCATGGGAAACGGTGACGCCGGGCGACGGCTCGGGGCCTGTGCGCAAGACGGGCGACAATCCGCCCGGCGAAGGCTGGCGGCTCTACCAGAACATCGCCGATCATCTGACGAAGGGCGAGCCGCTGGCGATCACGCCGCAGTGGGCGCGCCGCCCGATCCACGTGCTCGACCTGGCCCGCCAGAGCGTGGAGAAGGGCAAGGCGATGAAGGCCAAGTATCAATAATGCGGAATGCGGAGTGCGGAATGCGGAATGAACAACAGGATGACCCCCTCCCGAGTCCTCGAACCACACGGGGCTGTTGTCGTTCATTCCGCATTCCGCACTCCGGCGGGGCGTTGATCGGCTCGTCCGGCGCCAGCTGGCGATACGCGGCCATTTCCGAGGCGGCTCCCGGGCGGTCCTTGGCGATCTGCGCGTTGGCGATGGCCTGCGCGTAATGGGCCGCCTTGGCGATGGCCGTTCGATACGGGTCGGTCGGCGCGAGCGCTTCGGCTTTTTCGATGGCCATTTGGAAGAAGTTGTACATGTCCTGCATGTAGACGATCCGGACCTCTTGCTCGGTGGCGTCCATGGCCGGCTGCACGCCCGGCAACAGGTAGAACTTCCATTCGCCGCCGGCGCGCAGCGTCAGGAGCGCGTGCGCCATGCGCGTCATGGCCACGTCGAACGTCGCCGCCGCTTGCAGGCGCTTCAACTCCTCCGTCGGCGGCGTTTTCCACTCCTCGACGAACTTGTCCGGCGCCTGCCAGGCGCGGCGGAACGCAGCTTCCGCTTCGCCGGGAATCCAAGTTCCGACGTTCGCCGTCACCGGCGCCTCGGCCGACTTGCCCTCGCCCGGCGAATCGAGTTTCAGGCAGCGGAACCCCAGGTCCAGGTCGGCCCGCATGTTGAACAGCACGGTGCGCAGCGCCACCGGATAGCGGTCCACCTTGAGTGCGGCGGCGGCGATGGGTTCGAAATCCACTTCGCGGCCGGCGACCAACGCCGTTCGTCCCTTGAACTTCTGCAGGAACCGCGTGTAGGCGTCGAAGTCGGGCAGCAGGCCTTGGTTGGCCATGCGCTGCTGCATCGCCTGGGCCTTCTGCACGATGCGCCCGTGCTCGTCGACGCATTCGCTGGCCGACAGTTGCTTCGACCTGTTGACCGCATCCAGCGCGGCGAATACGTTGTCGGCGTCCGTGTCGCTGAACACGCTCTGCTCCAGGCGGTGTTCAATCGACTTGGCGAGGTCGACGTAGAACCGATGTTTATACGTCGAAGCCTGCCCTAGCGTGTCGTAGTTCTTGATGTCCAGCGCGGGCTTGAACAGGGCGATGGCGCCGTTCACGTCCTTGTCCATCAACGCGGTCGATTGCGCCAGCAGGCGGCTCATCTTGTTAACGCGATACGCGAAGAGAAAGACATAGGCGACGATCAGCAACAGGGCGGCGAACCACAGGGGTCGCATGGGCGGCTTCCTCCTTGAACGTAAGGAAAGCGTCGGCCTGACGGAAGGCGATTGTCAAGCGGGGCATGTTTAAGCTTCCCATTTTGCGGCGGAGCGCGAAGAATCCCGTTTATTCCACTCAAAAGGAGGGCGTTCGACCCATGGCCATTCTCGCGTTCCTCCAGTTCGCGCAAGGGAGGATTCGGCGCATGAGCGTGTTTGGCTGTCTCTTGGGATTGACAATGGGGACGGCGCTATCGCAGGCGGAAGGCGCGGACGGCGATCCCAATGCGCCCCGCAAACCCGACGCGAAGCCCGATGATCACGCCATGGTCGCGATGACCGATGGGGCGCGGCTCTCGACCGACCTCTACTTCCCGAAGGGCGAGGGGCCCTGGCCCGTCATTCTCCAACGCACCCCCTACCAGCGCGTGTCGGGCCGCGTCCCCGCCGACCTGGGGTATGCCTCCGTCGTCCAAAGCACGCGCGGACGGTTCGACTCCGAAGGCGTCTCCGGCTCGTTCGCCGACGACGGCTGGGCCGGGCCGCGCGACGGCTACGACACGGTGGAATGGATCGTCGCCCAGCCGTGGTGCGACGGCAAAGTGGGCACCCTGGGCGGCTCGGCGTTGGGCATCACGCAGAACATGCTCGCCCCGACGCATCCGAAGGGCCTGTTGTGCCAGATGATTGGGAAGGCCTCGTGCTGCTCGTATCTCGACGCCAGTTACAACGGCGGCGTGTTCCACCAAGCCTTGGCCGCCGGCTGGTTGACGGGCAATCACTTTCCGCCGGAAGTCCTCCAGCGCCTCCTCGATCACCCCTACTACGATGAAGTCCACAAGTCGGTGGACTGCTCGACCCAGTTCGCGAACGTCGCCGTGCCGACGTTCCAGGTGGCGGGATGGTATGATGTCTTCATCGATGGGAACATCCGTTCGTTCTCCGGCCTGCAATACCAAGGCGGAGAAGGCGCGCGCGGCAAGCAGAAGATCGTCATCGGCCCGTGGATTCATCCCGGCGACGTGAAGGGCGCCTATCCCGCGAACTCCACGCCGACGGCGGCGCGCGTGTCCGAGCGCCAGATGCAGTGGTTCGCTCACTACTTGAAAGGCGAGGCGAACGGCGTCGAGAAATGGCCGGCCGTCACCTATTACCTCATGGGCGCGATGGGCGAGGAAGGCGCGCCGGGCAACGAATGGCGCACGAGCGACGTCTGGCCCATTCCGAACGAACCAACGAGTCTGTATCTGGGGGCGGACAAGGCCTTGGTCCGCGCCGCGCCGGCCGGCGAGGAACAGCGTCTGGAGTATCAATACGATCCGCGTCATCCGGTCCCCACCAAGGGCGGAACCAATCTCAACATCGACAAAGGGCCGTTTGATCAGCGCGAAGTGGAAAACCGCCCCGACGTGCTACTTTTCACCACGGAACCGCTGAAGGAGCCGGTCCAGATCGCCGGGGCGGTGAAGGCGCTCCTGTGGGTGGCGACCTCGGCCAAGGACACGGATTTCACGGCCAAGTTGGCCGACGTGTATCCCGACGGGCGCTCGATGCTGGTGTGCGACGGGGTCCGGCGGCTGAGCCTGCGCGACGGCTTCACCACGCCGGAGTTCCCCGAGGCCGGGAAGGCGTACGAGGTGGAAGTGCAAATGCAGCACACGGCCATCGCCTTTGCGCCGGGGCACCGGATTCGGCTGGCGATTTCGAGCAGCAACTCTCCGCGCTTCGAGCCGAACGGCAACAATGGCCAGCCCCACCTGGATCAGGCCGAGCCGGTGGTCGCGCACAACGCGGTGTTTCTCGGAACGCAGAAGCCGTCGCGGCTGGTCTTGCCGGTATTGAAGGAAAGCGGCGACAAGAAGGAAGTCGCTCAGGCGCGTGGGTGAGACCGGGGAAGATTTTGGGCAGAATAATATAGGGCAGAATGATAAACGGCAATAAGACGCTGTAGCCGTTTATTATTCTGCCTTCTATTATTCTGCCTTGTTCTTTATTCTCGGCAGAATCGCCGCGCGGCCGACCCCTCGGGGCAAACTCGGGTAGACGCGCCCGCGCCAGCGCACTTCGCGGCGCACGAGGCCGTCGAACCACGACAGCGCGCCGATGTACATCAGCGCGCACGCCCCCAACGGATGCGCAAAGGCATACCTTGGCTGGAACGCGACTACTTCCGTCATGCGCCGCAGAATCAAACTGATTATTACGTAAAGCGCTCCGCCCAGCGCCGCCACGGCAGGGGCCGCCGCGCCGTGGCCCCATATCAACGCGACGACGCAAGCCGGCAGCGGCAATACGTAGATCGTCGCGAGAGCCGCCGCCGCCAGAGCATTGGCGGATCGAACGCTGACCGCCGCCGCATAAGCGTTCTTGCGCAGGCCGCCGACGATCGAGCGCAGGCCGTGGTACATGCGCACGCGAATCACGCGCCGCCCGTCGGCCTCGCCGATGGCCACGCCGTTCACCTTCATCAGCACCGCCAACATCGCGTCGTCGATCACCGC
>JAPLSS010000386.1 GCA_026398515.1 Candidatus Sumerlaeota bacterium
CAGAGTCGATAGAGCGCATAGCGACCCGAGCAGCAGCGTCGCGCCCAGAACGCGCATCACCGGGCGGAGCCAGGTCGACGGCTTGCGCACGAGGCAATGGGCGGCCAGAAGCGCCGCGAGGACCGGCGTGGCGTAGGCCACCGCGCCGCCGAAGAGAAAGATCAGCCCTTCGGAAGCGCGCCGGCTCAGGTCGGCCGGCCATGGGCGCCCCGCCGCCATCGGCGGCGCAAGCGCCGCCGAAGTCAGCGCCGCCGTCAGGCCCGCGGCCACCGCGATCAGGGCGACTCCAAGGATGGCGACGACAACGGAGAAAACGAACCGCGCGCGCGAGGGGGCGGCAATGCGAGAGTAGCTCATCGGGGTCGCTCCAGCGAGGAACAGGATCGGCAACAAATCAACGCCCGCGCCCTTGTCGCAACGACAGGAACGGACAACAGGAAATAGACCCATCTTACGGTATCGCCTTCCCTCCCCCGCGATCAACAGATTTTTGCCAACCGGGTCCGTCGACAGCCCGGATATTGCCGCCGGGCGAAACCCGGGCGCAACATCTTGCGTTTCCGCGAAGGCGAGACGCTTTATCTTGTGCGAGGCCACTTTGTCGTGGCGCAGGCTTTTCAGCTTGTGATCCAGGGCGTCTCGCGTCGCCGCAATCTTCACAGGCTGGAAAGCCTGCGCCACACGAGCGCCCTGCCACGCCAAGGCGAAGAGGACGCCGACCTCGCCCAGGGCGGCCTTGCCGCGTTTGGCGGGCATTGCGATTGACCCCAGGGGGCCTTAAGCAAACAGGATGGTTTCTACGCTGGGGCGTAACTCGGCGCGGATGCGTCCGGGCGGGCGCCGTCAGTAGAAAAATGTTGACGGCTTTGCCCCGAAAAGGGTAGAAGGCGCCTAGTTTTCCGGCCTTCCGCGTTCGCTGGGGGGCTCTGAGCTGTCGGGCATATCCCAAGCGCTCCAGGCCTATGAAGAAATCGACCGCGGTCTCCCTATTTTTCCTGTTCGTTTCAGCCTATGGGCTCGGCGTGGAGAAGCCGGCGGAGGGCGGGGCGCGCTCGCTGGACGACCTCGGCATTCGGCTGGTGGGGACGGTTTTCTTCCAAGGCGACTCCAGCGCTCTCATCGAGATCGAGCCGACCGGGGAGCAGAGGTTTCTCAATCTCGACGATGAGTACGAGGGGTTTGCCGTCGGCGACATCCTGCCGGACCAGATCCGCTTCACCCGCGACGGCGGGGATTTCGCCCTGGCCCTGCGCAGGCAGAGCGAGCCGCTGGCGATCCAGATTCTAAAGGCGGCGAAGACGAAGGTCGCCCCTTCGCTCGACTTCTCCGCCACGAAGACCTCGTCGACCCCGACGTCGCGCCACCGCCTGGAAATGCCCTATCTGAACAATCCCAAGTCGGGCGCGTTCGGTTTCCTGGCGCCGCTGATGGGCCAGCTGCGTTCCGGCTTCGGCTATCGGCGCGATCCGCTGGGCGGGGGCAACTCCTTCCATTCCGGCGTCGATATCGCGTCCTCGATGGGCACGCCCATTCGCGCGGCGGCGGAGGGCGTCGTCGTCTTCAGCGGCTACAACTCGCGCCTCGGCTATCACGTGGAGATCAAGCATCCCAGCGACTTCACCACGGTCTACGGCCACATGATGAAGAACATCGCCGTTCAGGAAGGCCAAGCCGTCAAAGCCGGAGCGATCGTCGGCTACGAAGGCTCCTCGGGCCGCTCCACGGGCCCCCACCTGCATTTCGAGGTCCGCAAGAAGGGCATCGCCGTCGATCCCCGGATCTACGCGCCCAGCCTGAGCCGTTGACCGCCGCGAGTTCCTCGAGGCGCGGGCTTCTCAGCCTGCGCGCGGCGCCCACTCCGGCTTCGTGGCGCCACAGGTGGGAAAACCTGCGTCACTCAAATCGTCGCTACGAACTTCGCCGCCAGACGCGAAACTCGAATGGCTTAACGAAGCCGGCGGGCGATTCCCCCGGGCCGCCCAGCGCCGAAGTTAGCGACGGCGCGACGTCCGCGGGCAGCTCTTTCGTTTCGTAGATCGGCGACGCTGCGTCCAGATACGCGGAATCCACGAAAACCGAGCGGCCATCGCGCAACGCCTGCGCCACCGCCCGCGCCAGCCACTGCGCCGGGGCCTGCGATTGGCTGGCCGCGGCCTGACGGATCGAGAGCGGATCGAGCACGGCGGGGCGGCCATACCGATTGGGCAGAAGAAAGGAGAAATAGCCCTGAGAGGCCAGGACCAGGTCGTCGGGCGAGCGCGAGAGTTCCGCAAGGCGCTTGCAGGCTTGATCCGTCTCGTAGAACCCGGCCACGCGCTCGAAGCGCGGAAGCCAGCCGTGCGTGTTGCCGACAAAGAGAAGCGCCGTCAGGGCGCCGACGACGATCAAGCCGTCGTGCAGCCGGCGAAGACGCGGCAGGTCCAGCAGGGAATCCAGGGAAAGGGCGAACAATCCCAGGACGCCCGGCATGGCCAAGGTCCACGCCTGGATTTCCGCCGGGTCGACGAGCAACGCGCGCAACGCTCCGCCCAGCGCCCACAGGCCGAAGACCAGCGTCGCCTTCCGTTGGCGCTTCCACGCGCCGCGCGCGCCGAGAAACGCCAGCGCGACCGGCAGGCCGATGAACCACGGCGAGCGGTAGAGCAACGCGAATTTGAAGGTCTTAAAGTACAGGAACACGCGCCAGAGGCCGCCGGCCTGGGGCGCGTGCGGGCGTAACAGGACGAGCCACTGTGCAAGATTCCCAATTTGTTTGGAATCGACCAAATGCCGCCAGGCGAGGCCGTAGGCGATCGCCGCGATGGCGAGGGCCGGCGCGGCGAGGATCGCCATGGCCCGCGGCGCTTCGGCTTTCCCGCGCCCGGAAGCCGCCGCCGCGCCGAGCGGAACCAACAGCCACAGCGCCCCGAGATCGAGCAGCGCGGCGGCGGCCACAAGCAGCCCCGCGCCGGCCAGGCGGCGCGCGCCGGGCGCGGCTTCCGACGCCGGCCAGGCGAGGATCGCCGCCAGAATGGCCAGCGCCAGCGCGGGCGCCTGCGGCGTCGCCTCCGAAGCCGAAAACCAAACCGTGAACGAACTGGCCATCAACAACGCGCCCAGCAAGGCGGCGCGCCAATTGTCGACCCGCCGCGAGACCCTCCAGTAGAACAGCCCGGCGGCCAACGCGCCGCTCAGCGCGCCGAGCAGCTGGCCGGCGAGAAGCGGATCGCCGGAGCCGCGAAACACGCGCGCCGGCAGCGTTAGGAGCCAAAGCAGATGCGCGTACAGCAGGCTGTCGGGCAGCAGCAGGCACTCGCCCAAGCTACGCGACTTCCA
>JAPLSS010000790.1 GCA_026398515.1 Candidatus Sumerlaeota bacterium
AGCCATACAGATCGAAGGGACGGTCATCGAGCCCCTGCCGAACGCCATGTTCCGCGTGGAACTGGACAACGGCCTGAAGGTTCTGGCCCACATTTCCGGCAAGATGCGCATGCACTTCATCCGCATTCTGCCGGGGGACCGCGTTCTGGTGGAACTGTCGCCGTATGATCTGACGCGCGGGCGCATCACCTACCGGTACAAATGAGCCATGCTGCGGCGCGGCCGTCCGGGACGGCCCGTCGGGGAGGGAAGACCGATGAAAGTCAAAGCCTCAGTGAAGCGCATTTGCGCGAAATGCAAAGTGATCAAGCGCCACGGCGTGGTGCGGGTCATTTGCGTGAATCCGCGGCACAAACAGCGCCAGGGCTAAGGGGGTCGGATCGTGGCACGCATTGCGGGAGTGGATCTGCCGGACAACAAGCGGATCGAAATCGGACTGACTTACCTTTACGGCATCGGGCTGTCGCTGTCGCAGAAGATCCTGAAGGAAGCCGGCGTCAATCCCGACACGCGCTGCCGCGACCTGACGGACGCGGAGTTGAGCCGTATCACGGCGCTGGTGAGCGGCCATAAGGTCGAAGGCGATTTGCGCCGCGAGGTGCAGCAGAACATCAAGCGGCTAATGGACATCGGCTGCTATCGCGGGCTGCGCCATCGCCGCGGGCTGCCGGTGCGCGGCCAGCGGACCCGGACGAACGCGCGCACGCGCAAAGGGCCGCGGCGCACGGTGGCCGGCAAGAGAAAGAAATAGGGTTGCGAAAGGGGATGTTCATGGCGAAGCAGCAACCACCCGCGGTGAAAGCCCGACAGCGGGGCGGCAAGAAGAAGGTCAAGAAGAACGTGCCGGAGGGCGTCGTCCACATTCAGGCGACGTTCAACAACACGATCGTGACCATCACCGACCGGTCGGGGAAGGCCATTTCGTGGGCCAGCGCGGGGACGGCCGGCTTCAGCGGCTCGCGCAAGTCCACCCCGTTCGCCGCGCAGATGGCCGCCGAGAAGGCGGCGCGCGAAGCGATGGAGCACGGCCTGCGCCAAGTCGACGTTCAGGTCAAGGGGCCAGGGTCGGGGCGCGAGGCGGCGATTCGCGCGCTGCAGATCGTCGGCCTGCAAGTGACGATGATTCGCGATGTGACGCCGATTCCGCACAACGGCTGCCGTCCGCCGAAGCGTCGGCGCGTGTGAGACAGCGCCAAGGCTTCCGGGCGCGCCCGGGCGCCGATTGCCAAGGGGGAAGGTTGGATGGACTTCAAACCACTCATCATGCCGCGGCGTCTGCTGTGCGAGAAAGAGACGCTGACCGATTATTTCGGGCGGTTCTTCGCCGAGCCGTTTGAGCGCGGATTCGGCGTGACCATCGGCAACTCGCTGCGGCGCATCCTGCTGTCGTCGATCCAGGGCGCGGCCCCGGTGGCTATGCGCATCGACGGGGTCAAGCACGAGTTCATGGTCAAGGAAGGCGTCAAGGAAGACATCTCCGACATCATGCTCAACCTGAAGCAGTTGAACATCAAGTTGGACGCCGGCGCGCGCGGCTCGACGACGATCTATCTCGACGTCAAGGGGCCGAAGAAGGTCACCGCGGCGGATTTCGAAACCAACTCGCACCTGACGATTCTGAACCTCGACCAGCCGATCGCCACCCTGACCAAGGGCGCCACCCTGAAGATGGAAGTGCAGATTTCCTCGGGGCGCGGCTACACGCCGGCGGCGGAGCACAAGGGCGAGGCCAACGAGATCGGCCTGATCCCGATGGACGCGGCGTTTTCGCCCGTGCGCAACGTGAAGTATTTCATCGAGGACGCGCGCGTCGGCCAGCAGACCGACTATGACCGCCTGATCGTGGAAGTGACGACGAACGGGACGGTGCGCCCGGACGAGGCCGTGTCGTACTCGGCGAGGATCCTGCGCGACCATCTCGGGTTGTTCATCCGCGCCGAGGACGAAATGGCGCAGGTGCAGGAGGCGCCGGAAGAGGCCGAAGAGGTCTCGCCGGTGGCCGAGATGCAGGAGAAGCTCGACAAGTCGATCGAAGAGCTGGAACTCAGCGTGCGCTCGTACAACTGCCTGGAGGCCGCGGGGATCAAGACCATTCGCGACTTGGTGCAGAAGACCGAGCAGGAGATGCTGAAGTACCGCAACTTCGGGCGCAAGTCGCTCTCCGAGATCAAGAACATCCTGGCCGAAATGGGCCTGTCGTTCAACATGAAGCTCGACGAACGCGGGCTGCCCGTCGTGGCCGACGAAGAGAAATAGGACGAATCACCGCCCCGACGAGGGGGGCCGAGGACCATGCGACATCGAAAAGCACGAAGCCGGTTGAATCGAACGACCGAGCACCGCGCCGCGACGTTGCGCAATCTCGTTCTGTCGTTGATCGAGCACGAGAAAATCCGCACCACCGACGCCAAGGCCAAGGCCATGCGTCCCTTGGCCGAGCGGTTGGTCACCATGGCGAAGGATGGCAGCCAGGCCGCGCGCCGTCATGCGTTCGCGCAATTGCAGAAGAAGGACGCCGTGCACAAGTTGTTCGAGGTCTATGGGCCGCGCATGGCGGAGCGGCCGGGCGGGTATCTGCGCATCGTCAAGGACGGGCCGCGGATGGGCGACGGCGCCGCGATGGCGGTGGTGGAGTTCGTCGACCGCGAGATCATCATCGAGACCCCGGAAGAGGCCGAGAAGAAGAAGACCCGCGTGCAACGCTTACGCGACATGCGCCGCAACATGCTGCGCCAGCAGAAGCGGTTCTAGGAGTTCAGAGGGCGACCTTTAAGTCATTAGGCGCTATACGTCCTGTAAGTTCTATCGCCCTCCGCGAACCACAGCCGATCCATGCATCCCCACGATAACGAACCCAGCGGGCATTCGCCACGGTCGGGCGCGGAAGAGCGCAAAGAGCCGACGGGGGCGAATGCCGTTTTCAACCGCGCCACCTGGGCGTTGTTTGCGGCCGGCGTGTTTGCGATGGCTGCGGGCTATGCGCTGCTGGCGATGGCCGGGCGCCAGGGGGTTGGAGCGGCGGGCCGCTGGTCGCCGATGCTGATCGTCGGCGGGCTGGTTGTCTTCGGCCTGGGCTTCGCGCCGAGGCAATAGACGGCGTTTCACGTTTCAAGTTTCTGGTTGCGGCGAAGGGCTATAGGCGGCGTCGGCTTTTCAGGGCGCGCGTTGTTCAGCGGCAAGTCGAGAAATGCGCAGGCTGAAAAGCCTACGCCACGAAGCGCGCCTTTCCCGCTTTACTTCTTGGCCATTCAGACCGTACGGTTCAAAGCATGATTCCGAAATCATCCTTCCTGGGCCGTGGGCGATTGGGATTCAGCGCGCTGCTGCTGGCGGCGGCGCTCTGTTTGTTCCATCTTGGCGTGGGGGCGGAGAGCCCATCCCAGGCGAAGGGCGCCACGGCGCAGGCGCTTTGGGTTCAGACCGGGAATCACGGCGAGACCCCGCCCGGCGGCGAGGGCGGGGCCACGGCGTTGGACCGCATTCGCCGCGACTTTCTGGCGCTGTTCCTGATTCTGATCGTCGCCAAGTTGGGCGGCGATCTGATGGAGCGCATCAAGCAGCCGGCGGTGCTCGGCGAATTGATCTTCGGCGTGGCGCTGGGGAGTTTGGGGCTGCTGGGCTACAAGGGCGGCGGTTCGCTGGAACGCTTCGTCCTGTTCCTGCGCGAGGACATCGTGCTGGAGGCGCTGGCCGAAGTCGGCGTGGTGCTGCTGCTGTTTCAGATCGGGCTGGAATCGACGGTGGCCGAGATGGGCAAGGTCGGCGCCGCGGCGACGGCGGTGGCGACGTTGGGCGTCATCGCGCCGTTCTTCCTGGGATGGGGGGTCAGCGGCTACTTCCTGCCGCGCGCCGACACGATGGTCCACGTGTTCATCGGGTCGGTCCTGTGTGCGACGAGCGTGGGGATCACGGCGCGCGTGTATCAGGACATCGGCAAGCTGCACACGAAGGAAGCGAAGATCGTGCTGGGCGCCGCGGTGGTGGACGACGTGCTGGGGCTGATCGTGCTGGCGGTGGTCATGGGAGTGATCCACGCGCGTTCGAGCGGCGGGTCGCTGCGCGCGGTGGAGATCCTGTGGATTCTGGCGAAGGCCACGGCGTTCTTCGTCGGTTCGATCGCGGCGGGGGTGTTCCTGTCGCCGCGGCTGTTCAAACTGGCCAGTTTTCTGAAGGCGCAAGGCGTGCTGCTGTCGCTGTCGCTGGTGATCTGCTTCTTCTTCGCGTGGCTGGCGGCGACGATCGGGCTGGCACCGATCGTGGGGGCGTTCTGCGCGGGGTTGATCCTGGAGGACGCGTCGTTCCGCGAATTGGGCGATTTTCGCAGGCATCATCTGGCGGAGTTGATCGCGCCGATCGCGGCCTTCCTCGTGCCGATCTTCTTCGTGCGCATGGGTGTGATGGTGCAGTTGGAGACGTTCGCCGAACCGGGCGTCCTTCCGTTCGCCGTCTGCCTGACCCTGGCGGCGATTATTGGCAAGCAGATTTGTTATTTCGGGGTGAACCACAAGACGACGGACGGAATCGCAGTGGGGCTGGGGATGATCCCGCGGGGCGAGGTGGGGCTGATCGTGGCCTCGTATGGCATGAGCATGGTCATCCTGGGAAGGCCGGTGATCGACGGGGCGACGTATTCGGCGATCGTGATCATGGTGATGACGACGACGCTGGTCACTCCGCCGGTTCTGACGTGGCGCATGCGGCGCCTGCCGTAAGCATTGCGAATTCTGTTTCACCTATGGCATGTAACAGGCCATGTCTCAACTGCTCAGCGAACTCCAGGTGCGGGGCGAGATGCGCGATCACGCGCTGGGGCAGGTTTTTTTCGCGACGGACCGGCTGGGCAAGACGCGCTATCTCCTGAAACGATTAAAAATCGCTCCGGCGATCTCGGAGGCGAGCGCGCGAGAGCTGGCGGCGCGGTTCGCCGAGGACGCGAGCCGGCTGGCGACGATTCCCCACTCGCCGCGGTTCGCCCCGATTCGCTCGGCGCCGGAGGATCACGTCGCCAAGGCCGTCCTATTCGAGCAGCCCGCCGGGCCGACCTTGGGGGCGTTCTTCGAGAACCGGATCAACCTCATCCCCGACGGTTTCTGCATCGGGCCGGACGGGCGGACGCAGTGTCTGGATCTGGAATTCGCGAACTACGAGGCGTGCGAGCGGGCGTTTCCGGGACGGCTGTGGCCGGAGGATTCCCGCTTCCTGGCGCCGGAGCAGCTGGCGGGGCATGAGGGCGGGCCGGCCTCGCAGGTTTTTTCCTTGGGCGTGCTGCTTCATCTGTTCGCGCGGGGCCGGACTCCGTTCGACGCGCCTTCGCCGCAGGCCGTGCGCAATCTGTTGCTTAACAGCGAGGCGCGTTCGATCCGTGGGGACCGCGACGATTTGCCTTCGGATTTCGTCGAGGCCATCGACTTGGCGTTATGCCGCCATCCGGAGGGGCGTCCCCAGTCGCTGGAGGAATTCCGGGTTGCGGCGGGTCTGGACAAAGCGGAGCGCACGGACACGCCTCTGGTGACCATGGAACGCGGCCCGGGGGAGACGCGGAAAGAGAGGCTGTGGAACGTCGTCCGGAAGCGGATGTCTCCGGCGGCGGACGGCGAGCCCGCGAGTCTCGGGCCGCCGCCTTGGTTGGGAAAGGTGGCGGCGGGGGTGGCCATCGGGATTCTGGCGCTCGCGGCGGTTCTCTTTTTCCTGCTACGGAAGTGAAGGGGCGCAGACCGTCTTGCCTGTGCGTTCGTCCTGCGTCGTTCCGCGGCGCGAAGCGAAGGACGTTCAGAGGGTCTGGGGATTCCCGGGCGATCTCGGAACAATGACGAAGTTCGTCCGTTCTCACGGCTTTTGTTGAGCGGTTCCCTTCACGAAGGCATATACTGTTTCTTGTTTTGACCACGCGAGGCTGCGTGATCCTGTTTGACTCTCTCCTCTATGAGCGCTGCGCGCAGGACCGGATTTCCCACGTCGGCGCGGCCCTTGGCGGTCTGGGGCTGGGGCGGCGAGTTCGCGCCCGAAGCGATGGGGCGCGGCTTGGAGCGCGTGGCCGCGCTGGGGTTTGGCGGCGCGGTCCTGGCGGCGCGGACGGCGTCGGCCGCGCGGCGTTTTCTCGGTCCCGAATGGATGGACCTCGCTCGCGCGGCGGAGAAGGAGGCGGGGCGGATCGGACTGGAGCTGTGGATCGAAGCGCCCCTGGCCGACCCGGACGGCGGGCAGTTATTTTCGGCGTTCCGGCCGTCGGCTTTTCTCATCGCCGACTCCGGAGCCGCAACGGCGGTGGACCCCGCGGCGCGCGCCCGCCCGGCGCTAGCCGCGTACCGGCGCGGCGAATCCGGCGCCATGACGCGCCTCGCCCAAGGAGACGATCCTTCGACTTCGCGCCAAGACGCCGAGTTGGTCCTGCGCGTTCTACCCGGGCCGGGGCCGGATTTCCTCGAGCCCTCCGAGGTCGAGCGCTACATCCGAGAGATTCTCGAACCGCACGCGCGGGCGCTGGGCGGCGGCCAGGCCTTTCGCGGCTTCTTCTTGGGGCGTCCGCTGTGGCCGCGGCACGGCGAGCCGTGGTCGGCGCGCCTGGCGCGGTCGTGCGCCGGCCTTGATCCTGGCGAGTTGGTAGATAAACTTCCAGAATTGTTCGGAGAGGCGGCGGGCGGCGACCGTGTCTTCTCGCACCGATGGCGCCGAGCGACGGCCGCGACGATGCGGCGCGCGTTCGCCGAGCCGCTCCTGGAATGGGCCGGCCGCCGCGGCCTGGCGATCGTCGGGCCGCCGGAAGACCCAGGCGACGGGTTTCCCAGCTGGGTCTTTGGCGCGGCCGGGGCGGGACGGGCGATTTTCGTCGCGGCGGGCGCGGGGCCCAACGCGGCGGCTATGGCGTCGCGCCTGAAGTCCACGGCGGAGACGTACGCGCTGCTTTCCGCGGGCGAGGAGATGACGCGCGCCTGCTGCCTGGACGCCTTCCGGCTTTCCGCCGTGGGGGCGCTGCTGGGCTCGGGGGCGCGGGCCGTCCTGGACTGGCTGCCCTTGGGCGAGGAACTCGGCCATCCGGGGCGCCAGGCGGCGCCGCTGACGCAACTCTTGCCGGGGCTTCACGGCCTGCCGGAGTTGAACCTGCGATTGACGACGCTGACGTCGGTCGGTCGCGGCTCGCGGCGTCGGCCGGCCATCCTGGTGATTTCGCCCCGCACGAGCCGCTGGCGCTTGGCGCGGCCGGCGGGAAAGGCGGCGGCGTCGGGCGCCGGGCGCAAAGAGCCGGCGGAATCCGCGCGATTGGATTCATTCCTGAGCCGGTTGGATTCCCGTCTGCGGGCCGACGGCTTCGACTATGATCTATGGGACGAGCAGCCGATGCCAAGCCCCCCGCTGGCGGCCGGCGGATACCTGCGCTTGGGCGATTCGGCGTACCACACGGTGATCCTGCCGGGGCTGCTCAACCTGGAGACGCCGACCTGGCATTGCCTGGCCGACTTCACGGCGGGCGGGGGCAAGGCGCTGGCCCTGGAGCGCCATCCCACTTTTCTCGACGGGGCGGCGGACGAGCGGCTGACGGAGTGGGCGCGGATGGACGTCGAGCGGTATGCCACGCTCGAGGAGCTCGTCGGCCGGCTGGAGGAGCTGGCCGAGCGCCCCACGCGGGCGATTTCGCTGGCACGCGGGTCGGAGCCGTGGGCGTTGGAAGTGCTGCGGCTCGACGGCGAACCGGGCCGCGCGTGGATCGTGGCGCAGAACCCCGAGCCGGCCGCGGGGGCGCGGGGGCTGATCGAGGTCGCCGCCCGCGCCGACGAGTTTATGGACGAAGTGGACCTGGACACGGGCAACCTGAAGCCGGCGCCGGAGAGCGTGCGGCTGGAGTCGATTCTCAGCCTGGACGTGGAATTGGCCCCGGGCGAGACGCGCGTGTTCCGCTTGCAGAAGGCCCCCTTGGCCGAAACGGACCGGCAGTTCGGCGAGGCGTCGGTGCTGTTTGCGGAGATGTGTTTGGGGGCGGGATGGCGCATCGGGCGGCTGTCGGAGAATCTGTTTCCGCTGGCACGGTTCTATTGCCGCCTTCCGGGGCTTCCGTGGCTGGGGCCGGAGGACGCCGCGGACCTGGCGGAGTTGATCCGGCGGCAGCCGGCGCTCGCCGGCCTGGAGGGGGAGGGCGAGATCTGCCTGCGGGCGACCGTGGAGATCGCGCAGTGCCCGCCGGTGGGTGTGGGCGACTCGCTGGGTTTGGCGCTGCTGCATTCGCCGCGGGCGCCGCTTGTCGGGGTGGCGCTCAACGGCGAAGAGGCCGACTTAGGGCTTTCCGCCGCGGCGGCGCTGCCGGGGCTCGTTCGCCTTTCGCTGCCCCTTTCGGCGCGCCCGGGCGAGAATGTCCTGGAAATCCGGCTGCGTTGGCGGGCGGAGGACTGGGCGCCTGGCGGCGCCCCGCTTCCCTGGGTCCTGAGCGGCCGGTTTGGCGCGGTCCCGCGGGGCGGCTGGGCGAAGTCGGCGGATGGCCGCCTTTCCTCCCTGGGTGAATGGGCCCTGCTGGCGTGCGCCGGCAAGGCCGAGCGCCTGACCGAGTTCGTCGACCACGAGATGAACGTAGATCGGGGAATCCAGGGGTTTGAGGCGAATGGGACGATGCACCGGACAGCCTGGACGGAGTGGAGCCGGTGGCCGCTGATGGGGCGCGAGACGTGGCTGCACGAGATGGGGTTTCCGTTTTTCGGCGGGGAGATTGAAGCCACGGCGGAGTTTCGCATGCCGGAGCCGGGGCCATCGCTAGGCCTGTGGCGCCAGGCGGTCTTTCACCTTGGGCGCGCGCGGGCGGCCTGGACGCGCCTGGAGATCAACGGCCGGGACGCCGGGGGGCTGGGCCTCAGCCCCTTTCGGCGCGACATCACCCATCTCGTGCGTATCGGTGAGCGCAACCGCGTCACGTTGCGGGCGTGGGTCCCTTGGCTGAACGCCCTGGCGCCGTTTCGTCCATCCGACCGCCTCGAACGCCCGACGGCGATATGCTCGCACGGGTTCGGCGAAACCCCGCGGATTCTGTTGTATGGATGAAACTCCCGCGAAGGCGAAATCATGAAGGCGGAATCATTTCGTGTCCTCCTGCTGGCCGCCGGCCTTGTCGGCGCTCTGGGGTGCTCGCACGTGGAGCGGCGCGCGATGGAGGCCACCGCCTACTGCCCGTGCGGCACATGCAACGGCTACCACCGCGGCAACGCCCACTGGCTTTACCTGGACCGCTGGAATCGCTACGTCGATTCCGGGCCGGACGCGGGCAACCCGTATGCCGGGCGAACGGCCAACGGCTCGAAACTCCACACCGTCCGTTCCGGGCTGTTCTCGGTCGACAGCCTGCGCCGCCCGTGGAAGATTCCCTTGCGGCTGGTGTGGCTTCCCTGGTTTCTGCCGCAGGACGGGACCATCGCGGCCGACACCGATTACTACCCGTTCGGCACGCGTATGAAGGTCCTCGGCTGGGGCACGGGCGTGGTGGCCGACCGCGGCAGCGCCATCCGGGGGCCGGATCGCATCGACCTGTTCGTCGCGACCCACGGGAAGACGGAGCGCTGGGGCCGCCGCCGGGTGGAAGTGGAGATTCTTCCATAGCGGCGCTGCTCCTGCGGGAGCTGGTCGATTCCCAAAAGTCAAAACGCCGGGATGCCGCGCCGTCTTCCGAGAACCAGGAATTCAAAGCCGCCGGGGCGTAGGCTTTCCCGCTTGCGCTCTGTTCAATCCCACATTCCAGACTGCGCGGGCTGGAAAGCCTGCGCCACTGTAAGTCCAGCCGGGGCAATAAACGGCTTGACATATCTTTCCCGTTTTCGCATTCTGGCCAAACGCGGAATCCTGCGAATCGGGTCTTACGAGTTGGAATGCCGTGCGCGGAGGGGAGCGCAGGGAATGAGCGGGGCCATCGCCGTCATCCTTTTAGCCTTTGCGGCGGGGGGAGTGTTCCTCTGGTTTCGCGGGGAGCGCGGCATGGAGGGCGTCCATTGGCCCGGCTTCGCCATCCTGCAGCGCTATGTTTTGACCGAGACCATCGGGCCGGTCCTTCTCAGCACCCTGGCGCTGACCTTCTTCCTCCTCGTGCGCGTCATCTATGAGATGATGAAGATCATCATGCAGCCGGGGGCCGCCGGACCGGTTCTGCAGGTCATGCTGTTCTCGCTGCCCCAGTTTTTTTCTTTCACCGTGCCGATCTCGATTCTCCTGGGCGTCCTGCTGGGCATTGGCCGTCTGGCCCTGGAGAACGAGATTCGGGCCATGCAGGTGGCGGGGGTGCATCTGGGACGGATCTTCTGGCCGCTGATCACGCTGTGCGCCATGGTGAGCGGCCTGATGATCCTTCTGAACTACGAATACGCGCCGAAAATGGCCAAGCGAGGAAAGGAGCTGAAGACCCAGCTGGTCTACCAGGCCCTCAGCGCCCTCCCCGAAGGCATCCCCAACAACAAGTACAAGATCGAGGGCAATGACACGGTCTTCTACTTCCGCGGCCGCGATCCGAAGAACAACGACATGCTGCAGGTCTGCCTGATGACGGAGTTCCAGAGGTCTTCGCCCAAGTCGAAGGAATCCGGCAAGCCGACGAAAGGGGAGACGGCCAAGACGCCCACGGCGGAAGCGCCCCAGCAATCCGCGGCGGCCCCGGTCCGCGCCCCTTCGGGACTGGCATGGGCGGCGGAAGTCGCGCCCCAGATTCCCGACCTGAAGCCGAAGACGGAGCCGAAGATTCGCCCGAAAGGCGCCGCGGCGCCTTCGCCCGCGCCGCGCCGCGCCCCGGCCTCCGCCCCGCTGCCGCCGGCCTCCGTGGGCAAAGCCAAGGCGGCCGCCGGGGCGGCGCCCGGCGTCGGCTGGAGCGCGGGCCCGACATCGGCGCGGACCCCGGGCCTGAAAACGCCGGGCCAAGGGAACCCCAACATGCCTCAGACCGAGCCGGTGAAGCCGACGGCCGGCCAGGAGCATCGGGTGATTTTCGCCGCGCGCGGCCGCGTTGTGGCCGATGCGGCGAGCCGCGTGGTCAATCTGGAGTTGGACGAAGGTTCGATTTTTCCTCTGGGGCCGGATTACCCGAGTCGGGAGATTCAACGGGCGCTGCTGGCCGGAGACCTGAAGACGCGCGGGGTCCCGCCGATCCCGGGACGCGATGAGACGCTGTACTTCAAGCGTCTGCAATACCGCATCGATCTCGGCGCGGGCGACGAGGCGCCGGCGGCCAAGGAATACACCTTCGGCGAGATTCGGGCGGCGCTGCGCCAGGGGCCGCTGTGGCCGTATTGGCGGGGCGAGTCCCCCAAGACCATCGCCGAGAGCAAGCGCAAGCTGGAGGTGGATCTGGCTTCGCGCACCGCGATCCCGTTGGCCTGCGTGGCGTTTGCGTTGCTGGCGGTTCCGCTGGCCATCTTCGTGCGGCCTTCCGGGAAATCGTGGGGCGTGGCGATTTCCTTTGCGTTGATTCTGGTCTACTATTGGATGATCAAGTCGGGCAGTTCCATGGCGGAGGAGGGTCGCAATCTGGGTTTCGTGATCATCTTCCTGCCGAACCTGCTCATGGCCGCGCTGGGCGCGTATCTGTTCCGACGCGCCGTGCGGATGTGAGCCACGGGAGCGATGAACATGCGCCATCGCGCATCTGTGGCGCAGGCTTTCCCGCCTGGGCGTTCTGGAGCAACGCGCCAGGCCCGTCAGCACAGGCGGGAAAGCCTGCGCCGCTGTCTTGCGGCCATCGGGCTGATCGCCTGTGTCGCCGGCGGGGCGGCTCATGCCGCCTTTGACCGCAAAGCAGCTACGCCCACTCCGGCGCCCACGCCGGCCCCGCTGGCGGGAGAGCCGGCGGCGCCTCCAGGGTCTTCCACGCCTGTTGGCGGCTCTGCGAGTCAAGGCAAGGGCGCTTCCGGAACGACCCCGGTCGCCACTCTGGGCAAAGGCGTCGACGGGCAGCTGCACATCGAATCGCCGTACGGCTTCCTCGACTACGACGAAGAGACGAACCAGGTGTATTCGCGCGAGCGCACGCGCGTGGAATACGGCGACGTGTCCCTGGAAGCCGACCACGTGGTGGTGGACCTGAGCCTGGAGGAGGCGCAGGCCGAGGGCAACGTCATCGTTAAGCGCGGAACCGCGACCCTGACCGCCCGGGCGTTGCGGTACAATTATCGCGACGGGACGGGCGTGGCCGAGGACGCCCGCGGCCAGGCCGGGCCGATCTACTTCAAGTCGAACGACCAGGCCGGCGGCCCGTCGTTCGAGATGGTCAACAAGAACGAATGGCTGGCGCGCCACGCCGAAGTGACCACCTGCGATTTTCCTGAGCCCATGTATGAGTTCAAGGCCAAGGAAGCCATCATCTTCCCCGGCGATCGTGTCATGATGCGCTCCGCCACGCTGTACGTCCGCGGCTTTCCCGTCTTTTACCTGCCGTTCTATTCGCGGTCGCTGAAGGGCGGCACTCCGTGGTTTTTCCGCGTCGGCATGAGCAACAAAGCCGGGGTCTACATCCGCGTGGGCTATTCCTATCGCCATGTCCATGACGTGCCGAGTTGGGAAAACGACGAGGTGATGGCCACGAAGTCGCGCGGCAGCCTGGACGTGTTCGGCGACTATCTGTCGAAACACGGGCCGGGCGCCGGGCTGGACTACAAGTACGAGTTCGACTTCGAGCGCCACGAAGGCGAGGCGCACCTCTACGGCCTGACCGATTCGAACCGCAACGTTTCCGACTACGGCGCCTTGATCGGCGGCGAGAATCAGTCCGGCTCATCGAACACCAATCAGCGCTGGATGGCCGAGTTGCGTCATCGGTCGCAGTTGATCGACGATGTCTCGTTGCAGGCCAACGTCCAAGCCCTCAGCGACCCCGAAGTCTACTACGACATCCTGGACCGGTTCGCCGACGAGGACCGCGGGCGCGTGTCCGAGCGCAGCGGCGGCGTGGCCGTCACGCTGAACCGCGACCAGTACCTGGCGCGCGTCAACGTCGAGGTCAAGGACCGCATCGGCTTCAGTCACTACACAGATCCGTCGAACCCCTACGGGCGCGGGACCGATCTGGCCGTTCCCATCACCGACAATGGGATTTCCCCCGATCGCTGGGGCCGCGTGGAGACCAAAGCCCCCGAGGTCAACTTCACGACCAACGACATTCGGATCGGCCGTCAGGACCTGTATTACCGGCTTCAGTTGAACCTGTTCAACAGTTTGGATCGCGGGCTGAACACGGTGGCCAGCGACCGGTTCACGTACCCGTACTCGAGGATTCCCTGGACCGGGTACGACGCCGACGCGTACGTGCAGGGCGCGGACCTCTACCAGTCGCTTCAGCACGTCTACCGCTTCAACGACCGGGTGACGTGGTTGAACAAAGTCGGACTGGGCCTCGGGGCCGCCGCCCGCGGCGCCCAGAACGAGCCGCTGGTGGATGGATCGCAGCTGTTCGCGCCTCCCGGCGTCGTCAGCGGAGCGCCCGTTGGCAAGGTGTGGGACCCCAACACCAATAAATGGGTCAATATGTACGGTTTCTACGACGGCCTGTATTTCACCGATCCCAACACCTTCCACATCGGGCAAAGCCCCGTTCTGCGCAGTTACGACGACATCAGCAGCGGCTTCGCGTACGCCGACTTTCAATCGCGGCTGAGCGCGCGGTTCACCGACGCCTTGCAGGGCTACGTCCGCTACACGGTGCGCCAGACCACCAAGGACTACATCGGCGACTGGTACGCCAGTTTTGGGGATCAACTGATCCGCGACGACCTATACAACTTCCCCCTGCGCTCGCACTGGCTCGAAGGCTCGTTGAATTACCTGCTGCTCTATCCGCACCTTAGCCTGTTCACCAACGCGGGCCTGAACCTGACGTCCGCGAGCAGCCTGTATCCCAATGAAACCCGGTGGTATTACACGCCCATCGGCGGCAGTTACCGCAGCGACACCGGGATATTCAGCGCCAATTCGAGCGTCACGTTTTACGAGCAGCAGTACTTCCACCCGGAGGACCCGCGCGCCTACCTGGCGAACGCGGTGAGATGGAACGGCTCGGTGTCTTATCAGGATCCCGGCGAAATGTGGTGGGCCGCCATGTCGGCGGATTGGCACCAGTACCTGAACCAGAACATCAACGCCATCGACAACCAGACCGCGCTGAAGGGAACGGCGTCGGGCATCGACTTCTCTCCGCATCTCGGCGCCCATGTCGGGCCGAAGTGGACGGTGGAAGGATCGACCTCGTACAATTCGTTGACGTCCTCGGTGGAAGACATGCGGTTCCTCCTCAACCGCGACATGCACGACGCGCTGCTGTCGATGCGCATTCGCCTGTTGCGGGACATTTTCGGCACGGGCGGAGCGGCGACCACCCAGAGCGGCACGGACAAGAACAAGGGCGTGCTGCAGAACATCGACTTCAGTCTCACGATTCAGCCGAAACTGCCGAACACGGAGATCCCGTTCCGCGTTCGGCATCGCGATGTCCTGGATCAGAAGTTCCAGCAGCCGGAAGTGGCGCCGTAATTGGGACCGATAGGACCGATACTACTTGTACGTCCGATGGCGCTTCATTGGATCGGCGCCACGACCAACGGCTTCGGCTCTTCCAGCGGCAAGAAGCCGCGCGGGTGAACCGCGATGCGCAGTTCATCGCCGGCCTGATCGGCTTGCGGCGCGATGCGCAGCTGACCGCCCGGCGCGCGCCACAAACAGCCCGCGAACCCCAGCTCCAGATCCTCGGGCAGGTGAAGCCGCAACGGTTTGCCCTCGCCATCCGTCACCCCCAGGCGGATCGTGCCATCGCGCTCCCGTTGGCATTGGGCGCGGAACGGGTGGGGGAACGCCCACGCGCCGGCGATCGCGTCGATGGAGACCAATTCCAGCGGCGTTTCCGTGTGGTCGCCCGACGCGGGAAGGAGCGTCGGCGAACGCAGGAGAAACAGGCGCCGCCCGTCGCGCTCGTAGTAGCCGATGAGGACCCCGGCGCGCTCGACGAACACCGTTTGTCCATCGCCATCGTTCGCCGTCCATGCGTCCTCGGCCCGTCCCACGAGCAGGACCCCGTGGCCGCGCAACGCGTGAATCAGCCGGGCTGAGGCCCCGTCGGCTTCGGCGTCGGAGCGAATGAGCCGGCTGGCCAGGATTTCGGCCGGCGGCCCGTCCATGGCGAAATCCTCGAACCGAATGGCTTCGACGCCCGGCCACCCCGCCGGCCGCGCGGGAACGAGCGTGTCGCTGGTGGCTCGAGCCTCGGCGGCGCGGGCGAACAGCCGCGCCATCGCGCTCAGCGAACACGGGACGGGACGGCCGGTGGCCGGGTCCCGGCGATCGGCCCCCGACAGCGGAAACGCTTCCGGGCGTTCTTGCGCGCTTTGCTCGTAGAGGGCCGCCAGGGCCGAGGGAGACAGGCCCGGCTCCCAATGGCCGGCGAAGCGGTTGAGGCAAGGGCGCAAGGCGTGGCGCAGCTGAAGCCGCCACCAATCGCCGATCCAGGCGGCGGCCGCCGCCAGTTCGTAGCGTGATCGGCCCCCGGAAGCCTCGGCGCCGGCGCGCCAGGGCGGCTCGGCGCCGGCGGCGTTGGCGCGCTCCGCGGTCGCGGCCGTCGGCGTCAGGGTCTTGGCCGCCAAGCCTTGCACGCCGTCGGTGGCGACATAGAAGCGTCCCCCGCGCGCCCACTCCCATTCGCCCTCATGCACCAGGCAGAGAGCGATGGGGGTGGAAAGGCGCTTCAGCTGAATCGCCGCGGCCAGGTCGGGAACCACCGTCGGCGGAGCCGAGTGCAGCACGCAGGCCCGCCAGGCGGAGAACACGAACGCGACGCAGAACGCCGCCGCGCCGCCCAGGGGCAAGGCCCGGCCGCCGTCGAAGGACTTCGGACTTCGATCTTCCGTGTTGGACATTCCGCCTCAGGGTTCGTCCTCTCCCGGCGCGGGCCGGTAGTAGTACGCCAGGTCGCCTGGCGAGACGATCCCGTTGCTGGGGTCGTAGAGGAAGAGGGGGAGAGCCTTCTGGATGTCCGCCGAGGGCGCCGCGTACACCTTCGGATCGCGCAGATCGTACTGGCGGTCCGGCCCGGCCGACCAGAGGGTCCAGCCGGTGTTGTTCGACCAGTATCGCAGGGGGGCGCCCGGCGTGGGAGAAAACGGATCGGTCAGGTCCCGAGCGACGTAGTACGAAAAGGTCGCGCCGCTGTGGGCGCCCCAGAAGGTCTGGTTCAACACCGGACCGCTGTCCGTTATGGCCCAGGGAAGGAATGCGCCGGTGTCGGTTTTGTACGTGGTCAGCGACGAGGCCAACGTCTGGAACATGCCGTAAACGGCGGCGACGCGCGCGGCCACCAGGGTCCGGCGCACGCCCCAGACGCCGACGACGATGGCGCCGGCCACTGCCGCGAGCGCCAGCGCCAGCGCCAAGCGGCGCGCCCAACGCGCCCCCGGCGAGTAGATCTCCGCCCCGTCGCCTGACACTTTCACTTTGAGTCTTCCTTGCCGCGGTTCCGCCGCCCTGGTGTTTACTGGAATAAGGTCATAGCGATTGAGATGGGGGAAATCAAGAAATCCCGCTGCCCGCGCCTTCTCGGAGCGGTCATTGATGGCTCCTCGGACTGTTCCGCGACGATGACAATCAGGAGTCTGAGGAATCTCTCGTATGGAGTCCCGCCTTCAGACGAAATGCCGGAAATCGAGACGACTCGCCGAAATCGGCCTTCCGCCTGAAGGCGGGGCGCCTTGCTGCGGGGCTTTTATCGCGGACAAGTTCAATGAATTCAAAGCGAAAACGGAGCCTTGTCCGACCATTTTCGTTGACAATCCGCTAGGCGGCGCCCCAGTGTTACGTAGCAGGAGAGGATGCGACTCTGGCCGCGGGAGGCGGAACGAGGCAAGAGCGATGGCTGTGGAATTCGGAAAACGAGAGAAGATATTCGTCGGCGTCGTCAGCCTGGTGCTCAGCATCGCCGCTCTGCACCTCCTCATTTTCATGGATCGGCACAACGACTTGGCGAACAGCAAGGCCCAGTACGACGCGGCCCGAGGACAGTTGCCGTCCGGCGCCACTCCCCCCAACTTCCAGAAGGTCATCACGGACTATCAGGCGGAAACCGCCCGCCTGAAAGAGCAGTATGTCGGGTTCTACAAGCCGCTGAATATCGACACGGACGAAGCGATGATTTTTTGGTACCCAAAGATCATGGACTTTAACAAGGGAAACGGCAAGTATCCCTACCCCGGCGAAGACGAAGTGGCGCAGGCGCTCATCGGCGCCGTCAAGGAGCTCCTAAAGTTCCGGGCCGACAATCCTTCAATCAATCTGACGTTTCTCGCCGCGGACTCCCCGAACGGCTGGCGCCTGCCCGACGGCCTGGCCCCGGAGATTCAGAGCGGGCAGATTTCCCTGGAGCTCCTGCTGCGCGAGATGTCGTCGAATCTGGACGCGATGGACGCGTACAAGGACGCCGCCTTCCACACGCAAATGGACGCCAACTACCGGGCCAAGCGCGATCTGTTGGCGTCCACGCCGGAAGAATGGTTCACGTTGGTCAAGGACCCGAAAGCGGGGCCCGGCGAGTCGGTGCGGACGGTGAAACTGCTGATGCACCTGGATCTCATCATGGCGGAGCTGAAGCGGGCCAACTCGAAGATGACTCAGGCGGAAGCCATGCGCGCCTTGGATCTGAAGCTGGAGCCCTTTGAATCGTTTCATCTGTTTCGCCAGTTGCAGAGCCTCGTCCGGATCCTGGAGATCGCCAAGCAGGCGGGGGTTGCCGAGGTGCCGTGGGTGAAGCTGATGCGGAGAGTGGACTTGCTTTATGATCCAACCTGGGAGACGCAGCTCGTCGCCGGCGTCGTCACCCCGACGCCGACGCCCACGCCGGCGGGAAGAAGGGGCGGGTACGGGGGCTACGGCTACGGGGGCTACGGCGGCTACGGCGGCAAAGGCGCGAAGTATGGCGGCGCCTACGCCGCCGGCTACGAGGGCGGAGGCGCCGTGGAGACCGCCACCACAGTCAAAGTCGCCAACGCGATGCCCGTGGAAATCGACTTTTACGGGCCGAATCCGGTGGTCGCCTCCTGTCTGTACGCCATCGCCACCGCGCCGCAGGCGTTTCTCATCGATCAACTGTGGCTGGCGAAGCCTGTGCAAGCGACGAACCCGGATCCGGAGAAAGTGGCGGCGCGCGCTCAAATCGCTTGCTTAGCCCTGTCCGACGTCGTGCAAAAGCCGTGACGCCAAGGCGGCGCGAACCGTCGTCGGGTCCGCGCGTGTTCATCCCAGGCCGCCCAGCGGACGACCGAAGCGGGATGGTTGCGGCGAGGCCAGTTTTGCTTGGGGAAGGCCGACGTGACCGAAGAACTCGAAGTCAAGGTGTACCAAACCGAATCGACGCTGTGCCTGGCGCCCAGCGGGCGGATCATGGGCGATTCCGGCGCGGCGTTGCGGCGGGTGGTGGATCTGCACCTGTCGCCTCGCATCGACCAGATCGCGCTGAACCTCAGCCACGTCGATTTCATTGACTCCTCGGGGCTGGGCGTGCTGGTCGGCCTGAAGAGCCGTTGCGTCCAGAACAAGATCGACCTGCTCCTGCTCGATCCCTCGCCGCAGATGTGGCAGATCCTGTCGGTGGCGCGCCTCGATGTGATTTTCAACGTCGCCCGCGGCGCCGAAGCCGAGGCCATTCGCTCGCGGGTGATGACCGAAGACCACCAGGTGCAGCGGATCAAAGCCACCGCCGACATGAGCCTCGATGGCGGCAGCCACACGATGACCTCGCCCGGCGGCGAGGCGTGGGTCGACCCCGCCGAGGCGCCCGATCCGCGCACGCGCGCCAATGCGCTATGCAAGGACGCGATCGAGAAGGTGCGCCTGGGCGAATACCCGCGGGCCATTGAATTGTATGGAGAGGCCCTGTCGATCGATCCAGACAGCCTGTCGGCGCTGAACAACCTGGCGCTGATCTACGAGAAACGGCCCGTTTGGATGGCGCAGGCCATCCGGACCTGGGAAAAGGTGCTCGCCCTGAGCCGCAAACTGGACGACCGCAAGCACGTGGAGCGCGCCGAACAGCGCCTCAGCCGTCTTCGCGCCCGCCTGTCCGAAAACGCGTGACAGAATTTTCAATAGTTAAAAACATAAAACCCAACTAAACGGTATGACCCATGATCCGCCCTGAATCCGACTCCGCCGGCGCGGTGGACCGCCTGTTGCGCTGCGAAGTCTTTGCGGTGGCCGGCGTTTCGTCCAACGAACGGAAATACGGCACAAAGGTCTTTCGCGATTTGCGGCGCGCGGGCCGGCGCGTCTACGGATTGAATCCGCGTCTCGCCCAGCTGGACGGCGAGACGGTCTACCCCGACGTGGCGAGCCTTCCCGAAACTCCCGAGGCGCTGGTGCTGGTGGTTCCGCCGGCGATCGGGCTGGCGATCGTGGAACAGGCCGCGCGGCGCGGCGCCCAGCGCGTCTGGATGCAGCCCGGAGCGGACAGCCCCGAGTTGATCGAACGCTGCCAGGCGCTCGGGCTGGAAGCCGTCTATGGCCAGTGCGTGATGATCGAGCTGGCCGCCCGTCGGGGCTGAAGCGGCATGGCCAGCGGATGGCGCCAATGACGTGGGGAACCTGCCGAGGGCCATCCTGCGCGAGTCGCCTCGCCGGCGCTCGTCTCGTCCAGGTCGCGAGAGGACTGTGGGAGAAGGAAGCGCGGGCCGGAGCGCGGGGCGCTTACGCCGCGGTTTGGGTGGCGGTCAGGGCTTCGCGGATCGTGGCCAGCAGGCTGTCCCAGGTGTAGGGTTTGTGGATGAAGCCGGCGAGGCCTTCGCCGCCGAACTGATCGGCCGCCTCCTGCTCGCTGTAGCCGCTGGAGAGGATCACCGTCGCGTCGGGGCGCAGTTCGCGCAGGCGCCGAAACGCCTCGCGCCCGTCCATGCGCGGCATGGTCAGGTCGAGCAGCACCACGCCGATCCGCGCGGCGTTGCGGCGGAACAGATCCACCGCCTCCACGCCGTCCGCCGCGGTCAGGACGGTGAAACCGGAATGCCCCAGCATATCCGCCGCGGCCGAGCGCACCATCTCTTCATCGTCGACGACGAGGACGGTGGCGTGTTCCGGCCGGGCGCCGGGCGCCGGCGCTGTTTTGGCTGAGGTTTCCGGCGCGCGCGGGAGGCTGGGAAACAGCGCGCGGAAGGTCGATCCGCGGCCGGGTTGGGTGGCGACCCGAATGGCGCCGCAATGCGCCCGCACGATGCCCAGCCCGGCGGCCAGCCCCATGCCGCGCCCGGGGAACTTGGTGGAGAAGAAGGGATCGAAGATCCGGCTGCGCGTCTCCTCGTCCATGCCGCAGCCGTTGTCCGACACCTCGATGTACACGTATTCGCCTTCGGGCAGATCGTCGTCGAGATGGGTTTCGGCGAGGTAGCGTCGATCCACGTGCATGGCGCCGGTGCGGATGGCGATCTCGCCCCTGCCTTCGCCGACGGCCTCCCAGGCGTTGACGGCCAGGTTGACGAGAACCTGGCGGATCTGTCCGGGGTCGCCCTTCATGTCGGGCAGGCCGTCCTCTAGCTCATAGCGGAAGGACACCTTTTTCGGGGCGGAAGCCTCGAACAGCCGGTAGGCGCCTTTGACCAGCGAGGACAGGTTCAGCGGCTGAACGACCATTCTGCCCTTGCCGCAGTAGACGAGCATCTGGCGGGTGAGCTCCGCCGCGCGCAAGGCGCTTTGCTCGATCTTCTCCAGGTTTGACTGCACAGGCGAAGCGGGGGCCAGTTTCCGTTGCGCCAGGCCGACGTGGCCCAGCACGCCCATGAGCAGGTTGTTGAAGTCGTGGGCGATGCCGCCGGCCATCACTCCCAGGCTTTCCAGTTTCTGGGCGTTGCGCATCTGGGTTTCCAGGCGCGCCTTCTCCTCTTCCGCCCGTTTGCGTTCGGACACGTCGCGGCTGATGGCCAGGATCAGGGTCTGGTCTTGATGGCGAACGGGGTAGGTTCGGGTTTCGACGACGAGAACGGTGTTGTTCCGCCGCCGGAGGGTCCATTCGATCGGCCCGGCGGGATTCTCGATCGCGTTTTCCGACAGGAGCAGCGCCGCGCGCCGCAGGTCGTCCGCCGACAGGAGATGCAGATCCTGGAACGACCGCCCGACGAACTCCTCCTTCGAGCAGCCGAAGGCGTCCTCGGCCGCCCGGTTGCCGTCAATGAGGGTTCCCTTTCGATTGACCAGCCAGTAGGCGTCGGGGGCGTATTCGAACAGAACGCGCAGACGATCTTCCGACTCCGTCAGCGCCTCTTCGGTGCGCCGGCGCCGCGCGACTTCGCGAGCCAGTTCCTCGTTGGTTTGCGCCAGTTCGTTCGTGCGCTCGGTCACCAGGCGCTCGATCCGCTGCGTCCGGCGCTGCGCGGCCCAGAAGAAGTACAGAGGAACGAGCACGCTGAAGAGCAGGATGCCCGCGACAAGGTCCCAGAAATTCAGCGAGATGGTGAATCCAATCATGGCCGCATTCCCGTGGCGACGCCCTGGCGCCGGCCGACCTCCCCCCGCACGGCCCCAGAGACAGCGACGTCCCGGACCAGGCGCCGTCGTACCAATTATCGGATGTCTCGAAGGGCCTTATTAGGCCTTTGAGTGGGCGGGGTGGCCACGTCTTTGTGCGACATTGCGCGCGAAACGCGTCGACGAGGGGGGTCAATCATCCAATCATCGGATTTCCGATTTTCTTGTTGCAATCCTCAAGGGCCTTCGCGACAGTTGAAACTGCATGAATGGGCAGTTCCGCATTCCGTTCGCGCTGACACGCTGAATTCCCTATTCCGATGATTTCGCACCCGGGAGGCGACGGTTCCCCATGAAGACCTCACATCCGTTGTGGATCGCGCTCGTTCTGGCCGGCCTGGCGACCGCCTGCAGCGGCTTCCAGCGGTCCGGTTCATCCGATTCCACCGAATCCGCGGCGGCCCTGGCGGCCGAGAAGCAAGAGATCCTCAGCGAAACGCAGGCGCAAAACGAGGAGATGCTGCGCGAGTTTCACGAAGACGCGGTCCAGTTTCTCAATGAGACCGGCGACGCGTTTTTCAACATTGGCTATGAATACTACAGCCTGGCCAAAGAGGCCGAGCAGGTGGGCGACAAGGATCGCGCCGAGCGCTACGCGCGCCTGTCCAAGATGTATTATGAGCACTACGACAAGTTGAAGTCCGCCGCCCAAGGCCAAAAGGCCGCGCTTCAGGCGGGCGCCGCTCCGCCGGCTCCGACCGCTCCGGGCGGCGCGTCCAGGCCGTCCGTGGCTCCGGGGGGCAGCGTCTCCGGCGTCGGCGCGCCGGAGGAAATCCGGGTCGTGCCGCCCGAAGAGCCGTCCCCGGCGGCCCCAACCGCCGCGCCGACGGAGCCCGCCAAAGGCAAAGAAACTGAAACGAAGAAGTAACTGGGATTTCCGAACGATTCACCGAAAACACGCCACTCAAAACGCTTTTTCCCATGTCTTAAATCGCGCCATCGAGGAAGCGCTTCCACACGGCGCGCTCGGTGGGGCCGGCGGTGAAGTGGAGGCACGCCAGCCAGTGCGGGGCCTTCGGCCGCGCCACCAGTTTCATGGCGGCCTCCTCCAGCGTCAGACCGCCCTTCCGCGTATTGCAGTTCATGCACGCCACCACCACGTTGTCCCACGACGACGCGCCGCCGCGTGACCGCGGCACGACGTGGTCGATGGTCAGGTCGCCGTGGGGCGGGCGGGCCTCGCAATACTGGCAGGTGAAGGCGTCGCGCAGGAAAATGTTGCGCCGGTTGAAGCGCACGCGGCGCGGCGGGACCCGGCTGTAACGCGAGAGGACGATGACCTGCGGAGTGCGCAACGAGAAGTTGGGCGTGCGCACATGGGGGACGCCGTCGGGCGTCGTCATCGAGAAATCGCGCCACGCCTCGAAATCATAGGCGCGGTAGTCTTCCGTCACCACGCGCGCCAGGTCCTGAAACACCAGCGACAGCGCGCGGCGAACGGTGCAGACGTGGATCGCCATCCACTGGCGGTTCAAGACGAGGACGCCGCGATGGAGCACACCGCGCCCATTGAACGGACTGGGAGGGTCCGCCGCCTCCTGGGGCGAATCGCTGTGCGTCGTCGCGCTCATCGCCGTGCTGCTTCCCACCTACTATGAAGACTGGGGCGATTCTCTCGGCGGAGAAACGCGCCGCGAAAACCCGAATGCCGCCCCGGGCGAGACATGGCGGCCGCAAAGCCGCCGGATTTTCGAGGAATAGAATATAACGCGCCGCTGGAAAGTCAACCGCAGAGTGGCCAACGACGCCGCCCTCGCCGCGGGCGGCATTTCGCTTTCACCCGCGATCCGGAAAATCCGAGATCCCTCCCTCACCTCATCCGGCGGTTCACCAAGTCGGCCACCATTCCGATGCCGAGGAACTGCATGCCGGCGACGAAGAAGACCGAGATCGTGCCGTCCATGATGTCTTCCTGCGTGAGGCCGAAAATCAGAAACCCCAACGAGGCGGCGAAACAGATCAAACTGATTGGGCCGAACACCCGCAGCGGCGCGAAGTACAGGATCGTCCGAAGGATCAGCTGGACGAAATTCGCCGTGTCACGCAACGGACGGATCTTCGAGCGGCCATGGCGCGGATGATAGGAGACCGGCACGTAATCCACCCGCCGGCCGTCGACGGTCATCGCCAGCGTGATCGTCGTCGTGAAGGAGAACCCGTCGGGCAGGATGTTGGCGTACGGCGCCACCGCCTCCTTGCGCATGGCGCGAAGGCCCGAGTTGATGTCGGGAATCCGGCGCTGCGCCAGGTAGTTTGCGAGTTTGTTCAGCAGCCACTTGGCCGGACGGCGCAGGAGCGGAATCGCGGTCCCCGGACCGACGCGCGCGCCCACGACCATGTCCGCGTCGCGCAGGCGTTCGACCAACTCGGGGATGCGGTCGACCGGGTAGGTGCCGTCGCCGTCGACGATCGCGATGCGCTCATGCGACGCCGCGCGGATGCCGGTCTTCAACGCCGCGCCGTAGCCGAGTTTTTCCTCATGCCGAACCACCCGTGCGCGCTCTCCGCCCTCGCGCCGCGCCACATCGGCCGTCCCATCGGTCGACCCGTCGTCGACGACTATGATCTCCGCTTCCGGCGCGGTTTCCTTCACCGCCCGCAAGACATGCGGCAGCCCCCCGGCCTCGTTGTGGACGGGGATGATGATGGAGAAGGGGGAAGAAAGGACGCCGGATTCAGGCATAGGTGTTCGCATTAAGTCACAAAATCGTCCAGACGATAAGCGAGAAGCAGCGATAGTTCAACGTATTTGCGTACCGCATTCGTGCCAATCGCGAGCAACATATGCTTCCGGCCTGATTTGCTTCTTGAAAACTCCTATGCACATATGAGAAAAACCGTCTTAGGCTTAACAGTAGCGCGAGGGCGACATGGGAATACGCATCGAGCCAATAAAGAAGTCATCGCCCCATCTCGCCGACGTGATTCGTCTTGCAGACAGCAACAGCACTACACTTGGTTTTATGCCGAACGGCGCTTTTCAAGAACATGCGGAGAAGAGAAGAATCCTGTTGGCCCTGGATGAGTCTTCCACACTCCTCGGCTACCTCCTATTTCGGGTCTCAACGGCTGAGACGACCATCGTCCATCTCTGCGTAGATTCTCGATTCCGCGGAACGGGGATTGCCAGAGCGCTCGTAAAGCGCCTCAAGACCCTCTCGAAGGATTCGCCGGGGATCGGTCTCAAATGCCGTCGGGATTATGAAGCCAGCAGGATGTGGCCGAAGTTCGGCTTCGTTGCGAGGGAGGACACCCCCGGCCGCGCTGCGGAAGGGAGTGAATTGACGAAATGGTGGTTCGATCATGGCCATCCAACTTTGTTCTCGTATGCGGCTGAGGAGAACCTGGAACAGAAGACTGCCGTGATTGTGGACTCGTGTGTTTTCTTCGCGCATCAGGATCCGACTGATGAAGGCCATAAGGAATCCAATGCCCTTTGGGCAGACTGGCTGAGGGACGAGATAGCGGTTCACGTGACGAGCGAGGTGTACAATGACATCGACCGTCAAGACGACCTAGGAAAGCGGGATCAGAACAAGAAAACGGCTTCGGACTGGGTTCATCCGGCATCCGATCGAGGTTTCGAGCCGTTTTTCGAGAGGATGAAAGAGATTTTCCCGAGCATGAGTTCTGAACAGGACCTGTCCGATCTCCGCCATCTCGCCCGGACTCTCGCATTATCCATAAAGTTTTTCATCACGCGGGATGGTTCCCTACTCAAACTTCAAGACCGTTTGGAAGACGAATTCGGCTTGCATGTGCTTACCCCCTCTGACTTTGTCACCCATCTTGATGAACTTCGCCGCGAAGACGAGTATGAGCCTGTCCGAATCGCCGGCACCTACACAATCCAGCGCCAGCGCGTTCGCAGTGGGCAAGAGCGCGAATTGGCGAGACACTTCCTGTGTTCCGAAGAAGGAGAGCCTCTTAGCCGTTTTTCCAGCCGCTACCGCGAGATTCTCCAGAAGCCTTCCGAACGCGCCTGCTACGTCTATGTACGGAACGACGACCAGCCGGCCGCGCTGATGGGCCTCGATCGATCTCGAAGAGAGGAGATCGCCATTCCCCTGCTGCGGGTGAGTGCGCCTCCATTCGCGCCAACGCTGATCCGCCATCTCCTTTCGAAAGCGATTCTCGATGCGACTGCCGAGGGCGCACGTTTTCTACTGGTTAAGGAGGCTTATCGAGGGCCTCTCATAGCATCCGCCGCTGTCGAGGCTGGATTCATCCGCGCTGGAGAACACTGGGTCAAACTCCTGGCTGGGGATTCCTGTAAATCGGCCTTGCTCGCCGACCGTCTAAAGGCGTTCGCCGAACGTCACCCCGAATACGGAAATCCGTATGACGAAGTCCGCAGAATGCTGGGCTTGGCCATCGAGACGGGGCGCTCAGAGTCCTTTTCCGAGCTCGAACATGCGCTTTGGCCTACCAAGATTCTCGACGCGCCCATTCAGACGTGCATTGTGCCCATTGAGCCAGAATGGGCAGAGGGCTTGTTTGACGAAAACCTCGCAAGACAGACGATCTTTGGGGCGCAGGATGAGCAATTGGCCATGAACAGGGAGAACGTATATTATCGTTATCCGGGAAACCCAAGGGACTTCCCCGTTCCTGCCAGAATTCTCTGGTACGTTAAAGGGACTTCCAGGTATACAGGGTGCAAACGTATCCGCGCGTGTTCGCGTCTGAATGAGGTCATCGTCGATGATGCCAAGCAAGTCTTCCGGAGGTTTCAGAGGCTCGGCATATACCAATGGGACAATGTCAGGGCGATCGCTCAGAAGAACGCGCGCGGGCAAGTCATGGCTATGAGGTTCGACGATACGGAGCTTCTCAGGAACCCGTTGGATCTGGATGTCGCGAAGCAAATCATTGAAGAATGCCAAATCCCGTTCAACAATTTCCAGTCGCCTCTAAAGGTGAGCAGCGAGTGTTTCGAGAAGCTGTACAGACAATGCCATTGAATGCGGGGGCAGTGCGAATGGCCAGGTCATCCGTTCTGTTGTCTATCCGCCCAGAGTTTGCCGACAAAGTCCTTGACGGAGTGAAGAACGTGGAATTGAGACGCGTGCGTCCACGGCTGAAAGGCGGCGACTGGGTCTTCGTCTACGCTTCGTCCCCGATAAAGCGGCTCGTCGGCTTCTTCGAAGTGGATGAGGTCGTAAAGGAAGAGCCGCAGTCGCTCTGGAACAAGGTGGGGAGCACCGCCGGGATAAGCCGTGACCGTTACGACTTGTATTTTAGCGGTGTTCGCGAGGCGTGCGCAATTTACATCCGGCGCACCTGGCGGTTTGGCAATCCGCTGGAACTGAAAGTCCTCAAGAGAGGAACAACACCCTTCTCCGCTCCTCAAAGCTTCCGGTATCTTCATATGGACGAAGCGAAGCACCTCCTCAGACTGGGATGGAAACGAAACGGAACGCAAGCCGCCGAATCATCCTGATAGACCTTTGTCATGATACGGCCTGCGCCACCTGCTTCGAAAAGGCGCTAGAGCGTTTCCGCCTTCAGCACCTTCAGAAACGCCGTGCCGTAGCGCAGGTCGGGCTCCAGGTAGTTGCCTTCGGCCCATTCGTTCCAGGCTTTGACGAAGACGAGCCGGCGTTCGAGCGGGCGATGCATGACCTTGGAGTAGACGCGCCGGATCTGCTTGCGCCAAGCTTCGGGCGTGAAGTTGGCGAGGATGGTGGCCTCCAGGCCGCAACGCGCCGAGTTGTCCCAGCCGGGGACGAGGCTGGGGTAATCTTCGTCGGTCAGCGGCGTCGGACCGTCCAGGTAGGGGATGACTTTCTCATAATCGTAGACCAGCAGCGGGCGCTTCAGGACTTTGCAGATCGCCCGTTGTGCCGCCGATTTCGGCAGTAGTCGCTTCAACGCGTTGTGCTCGGCCCAGACCGCGGCGTCGAATCCGTAATCGCGCGCGCGGGGGCTGCCGAAGGGGCGGTAGCACACGCAATGCAGCCCGGGGAACCCCGCCTCGCGCGCCAAGCGATTGAAGAGATCAACGAAGATTTTGGGATCGGGGATTTGGTCGGGGCGAAAGAGGACGAACAGCGGCCGGCCCTCGACCTTCACGTAGCGCGGGTCGCGGAAATAGGGGAGCAGGTAGTTGAAGTGCGCGACGTGGTCGGCCTCGCCCGGGTACGTCTGTTCGATCAGCGTCCGCTCCGGCGCGCCGTGCCCCGTCCCTTCCCAGCTCTCGTTGGCCCATCCGATGCAGAACGGGAATTCGGGCCGGCCCGACCGCCGCATTTCCTCCAGCGGGCGCTGCAAGAGGAGTTTTCCCGCGAACCAGTAGTGCCAGTAGCAGAACCCCTCGATGCCGTACTCGCGTGCGAGCTCGGTCTGGGCCAGTCGCGTTTCCCGGACGCGCAGATCGTAGAACCCGAGGTCTGTTGGAAGGTGCGGCTGCGCGTGATCTTCGAACAGAGGGCGAGCGCGCGCAA
>JAPLSS010000518.1 GCA_026398515.1 Candidatus Sumerlaeota bacterium
GGGCCTGCGCAAGAACCTGGAACTGGTTCGCACTCTGCGCGAGACGCTCGGCCCGGACGCGGAACTGATGTTCGATTGCGTGCAGGGCTGGGACCTGCCGTTCGCCCTCGACGCGGCGCGCGGGATGATGGCGTTTCAGCCCACGTGGCTCGAAGAGCCGCTGCCGGCCGGCCACGTGAGCGGCTTCGCGCGTCTCAAGCGCGAGACGGGCGTTCCGCTGGCGGCGGGCGAACACCTTTACACGCGCTGGGACGTGAAGCCGTACCTGGAGGCCGGCGCGCTGGATTACGTGCAGGCCGATCCCGACTGGACCGGCGGCATTACGGAACTGACGAAGATCTGCGCGCTGGCCGCCGCCTATGACGCGCGGGTCGTCCCGCACGGCCATCACGTGATCGCGGCCCTGCACGTCGTGGCCTCGCAATCGCCCGGCCTCTGCCCCAAGCTGGAGTTTCTGCTGCGCCACTTGGAGCGAATGCAGTTCTTCCAGAAGACGATCCTGCGTCCGGAGAACGGCTGGCTGCCGCTGCCGACGGCGCCGGGCCTGGGCATCGATCTCGATGAAAGCAAGATTGAAAGCCGCCGGGCGCTGGAGTGGAGTTGACGCCGTCTCTTGCTTCTGAATTGCGCACATCATACGAAAAGGGACCACCGTTGAATCGTTTCGCCCATGTTGTTGTCCTGCTCGTTCTTCAGCTGACCATCCCACGGAATTCCTTGGCGGCCGAGGCGTCGTCCCCCGGCGCGGCCACCGTCCTCTTTCAGTCGCTCCCGCCCGGCGATGGCAAGATCATCGACGCCATCGAGAGCGCGCTGCGCGACGCGGGCTTCCAGGTCGCGGAGATGAATTTCGACCAACTGCTCGCGAAGGACGCGCTCGCGCCGGAATCGACCGGCCTGCTGGTTTTGGCCGATTCCGCGACGTTTCCCGCCGAAGGCGCCGCGCCGTTGGAGCGATTCCTCGGCGCGGGCGGGCGCATGATCGTCGTCGGCGCCAAGCCGTTTCAGACGATTGTGCGCAAGGTGGGCGAGCGGTGGGTCGGCCGGGCCGAGGAATCCCGAGCCCTCGGCGAAACGGCGCAATCCCGCGTTTTCCTGGACTTCGACAAGAGCGAACTCGGCGAGTGGAAACTCAACACGAAGACCAAAGGCGAACGGGATTTGATCGCGCTCGACTCGCCCGGCGCGGACGGCACGGTCGGCTGCGCGAAGGTGACGATCAGCGATTTGCAGAACTACTTCACAGTCCAACACGTGTTCGATCAATCGCCGTTCGGCGAAGGCGAAGCCCTGACCTGCTTCTGGGCGAAGGGCGACGCGAACACCCCGAAACTGTCGGTGTCGTGGACCGAACAGGACGGCTCGCGCTGGATCGGCGTGATCGACGTGACCCCGGAATGGCGCGCCTATGCGATGAAACCCGAGGAATTCAAATTCTGGAAACAGGGTTCGCCGGCGAGCCGCGGCAAGAAGGGCGACGTCTTTCATCCGGCAAACGCCCGCACCTTCGCCATCGGTCTCGCGCAATCGCACACCGGCCCCGCGCCCGGCCCGCACGTCTTCTGGTTCGACCAACTGGGCGCGGCGTCCAATCCGCTGACCTCGGCGAAGGAAGAGCCGGTGTTCGACCTGCCGGGCCTGTCGCCGTGGAGCCGGCTGTATCCCGTTGAGGACCCGGCGGAGGTCGCCGTCGTCTCGCCGATCCTGTCCGACCCCAAGGCGCAGAATCTGCCGGACTTCCAGAACGTCGTATGCCCCGAGCCGCAAGGCAAGGGCCAGGGCTTCGAGAACGGATTCAGCCATCGCTTGATCCCGTTGGCCGCTGCGAAAACCGGCGACGGGCGCGTGCTGGGCTATCCCGTTTCACTGGTGTTGAACCTGAACGAAAAACGGCGTCTGGCCGCTTGGGGCGAGTTCACCTTCGACGATCCGGACGCCTGGGCAAATGGGGGAGTGAGGGCCGCGTTCAGCGATGTCGCACGCCGGTTGGCGACGGGCCACTTGCTGGCCGACGGCGGGACGGAACTGATGGCCTATTTCGAAGGCGAGTCCGTCAAACTGGGCGCCACCGTGGCGAACCTGGGAACAGGAGCGGCCGATGCGAACGTGCGCATCACCGTGAGATCGAAGAGCGGCGAGGAGGCGTTCAGCAAGACGCTTTCGCTCTCGATCGAGCCGCGCGGCGTGCGGAGCGCCTCGTGCGTCTGGGAGCCGAAGGCGCTCGATCCGCACGGCTACCGGGTCTCGTGCGAACTGCTGGACGACGACCTGACCACCGACCGCATCGACCACGAGTTCAGCGTTCTGGACGAGCACGGGCGGTTCGATCCCGACTCCGCGGTCACGGTCTAAGACGGCCAGTTCCACCTGGAAGGCAAGCCGTGGCGGCCCGTGGGCGTGAACTACAACCCGCTGTTCGAAGCCGGCTGCGGCGCGTATGAGTTGCCGATGATCTGGCACACGCCCGGCCACTATCAGCCCGACGTCATCGAAGAGGACATGACCCAGATCGCGGCGATGGGCATGAATTCCATTTCCCTTAAGTGCTCCACCAAGCCCGATTTGAAGCCCATGCGCAACCTGCTCGACACGCTGCGGCGCGCCGAACGGCACGGGTTGAAGGTCAACATGGCCCTCAGCGGCGCCGACCCCCTGAACTTCGACGCGGAGCATGTCAAGGCGCTCATGGAGGCCGGCGATTTGGCCAACAACGAAGCTATTTTCGCCTACGACATCGCGTGGGAGCCGCAGTTCGGCGGCAAGAGGAAGGCCCGTCATCGCGCCGACCGCGATCCCGACTGGATCGCGTGGGTCAAGGAGCAATACGGCAGCGTCGACAGCGCGGAGAAGGACTGGGGCTGCGCGCTGCCGCGCCAGGGCGATGCGCTTGGATCGCCGAGCGACGAGCAGCTGTTCGAGGACGGCGAATGGACGGCGATGGCGCTGGCGTATCGGCGCTTCACGCGGGACACGCTAAGCCGCTCGTTTCGCGACGCCACCGTCCAACTGCGCTCGCTCGACCCGCATCACCTGATCAGTTTCCGTTCGGGCGCGGGGGCGGCGGGCGGCAACAAGGCCGGCGAAATGCCCTACGACTACATCGGCGTGGCCAAGTCGTGCGACATGCTCTGCCCCGAAGGCTGGTCGATCAAAACGGAGACGCAAGACAAGGCGCGGCTGACCACCGCCTATTGCCGGATGGTCGCGCCCAAGAAGCCGGTCATGTGGGCCGAATTCGGCTTCAACGCCTGGGACGCGGCCGCGGGCAACGTGACGAAGAAAACGCTCGCTATCCAGGGCGACACGCTGAAGACATTCTACGACGCGTTCCTGGACGCCGGCGCGCAGGGCGGGTTCATCTGGCGCTGGACGGGCTGGTTCCGCCCCGACGAGGTCAGCGACTTCGGCGTTTGCCCGCCGGACCGCGGACTCCGTCCGCAGCAGGAGGTGATTCGCCAGTATGCGCCGAGGATCTACGAGACCGCACTGGTCGTCCCCGATGTCTGGCTGGATTTCGATCCTGATGCGCACGCCGCCGGGTATCACCAAGCTTACATGGATATTCTACCGGAGTTTGCCAAACTGCGCGCCGAGGGCAAGCGCCCGGGGTTGAAGTGGGCGGTCGCGGGCAAGACGTCCGCCGACGTTCCGCTGATCGCCGTCGGCAATCGCCCCTATGATGGAAACAATCCGCCTAAGTATCTTAACGCCGAGTTCAACTACATTCGGATCGAGAATGCGAAGGGCGAGATGGTGGAAGCGAAGAACGGCGCGGAGATTCCGGTGAAGAGCGGCGCGCCGATTCACGCCGAAGCGTCCGTCGGCAACACCGGTCCGGTCGAATGGCTGGCGGCGGGGACGCACAGCGGCGCGGGCGGAGTGTATCTCTCGAGCCGTTTGGAAGGTGGATTGCAGTTTGAGGCGCCGATGGCGGAGGATACGCCCTCGCTCGGCGATGCGAAGGTAGATACATTTGTGCTTACATCAGCACTTACGAAACCGACCGCCGTGCGCTTCGAAATGACGGCCAAAGATCGGGCATGGTTTGGGGAGAAAGTTGGCGTTACGCTGAAGCCTGTTTCGTAGAGTCATCAGGAAAACGCCGCCCGTCAGGCGCGACTGGAAGAGTGGCAGCGAATGTTGCCAGTCGCGCCTGGACGCCTCACGCGTGCTTCGCCGCCCCGCTCGTCTTGGTCAACGTTGGCGAGGACTTTGCCTTGCGGGCTCGGCGCGGCTTCACACCCGCCTCTTCCGGCGTAAGCGTGAGGATCATACTGATTCGGAACTGATCTTCTGTCGGAAGAGTCTTCTCCGCGATGCGCCAGACCAGCTCCTGTCGCTCGGAGTGCCTCATCGCCTTGAACCGCGGCGCAAGCACGTACACGCGGTGCATCCGTGTTGTCGGCACAGGCTCAGTATCCACTTCCGCGACGATTCCGTTTTCCTTCAACACATCAATCAGTGATTTCTTCAGATTCGCCAGGAAGGGCGGCGTTCTCCTTGTCGATCGTTTCCCTATCTCAACCATTCTCGGACCTCCTTCACTCTGTTTATGAAAGTTGCCGCAGTGTCGATGTCTTCACTGTGAGGTGAATAGCGCATATACACGGTCCACTGTGCGCAGATATACTTCAGTGATTCCGCTGGCTGATTTGAGCCTCGGCGTCTTACTTGAGAGAACTCCTCAAGGACCTTCGGCAATCTGGCGAGAATCTCGTCAAGATTGTGCAATCGGTAGCAGAGCGACCAAAGGCGGCTGTTTTCACGAGAAAGCCCGTCTGGCGAGCTGGCATTGCGAAGCCAAGGATACTCCTCCAGTAGGGCGGCCTTGAGGAGGCATTCGACGACGAAACCCGCCAAGTAGATAGCGCCATTCGCCCGCGCGTTCTCTTTTGTGCGCAATAGGGCACGGGCATCGTCGAATCGACGGTCGGCGACAGTGCGCAATTGCGACGGCCGGAGCTGCGCTCTCTGCGAGATCTTCATGAGCAAACCGATAGCATGGGATCAACTGTCCGGCAAGCCCAACCACGCGTCGAAGACGCGGGTGCTATCACTTCTCCACCTTATTCAACTCCTGCGCTCTCTTCGTCGCCAGGTCGGCCCGGGCGAAGGAGTCGTCGAGCGGAAGCCTCAAAGCGAATTCCGGCGTCTCATCGATCTTCGCTTCGGCATGGTTCACGCGGCAATCGAGCAGATGGCCGCCCGCCGTCCGAGCCGCCGTCAGGAAATGGAGGTGCCATCCCGGCACGTTCACGCCTTCGACGAAGTCCGGACAACGAAAGCCGACCAGCGTCCCGTTGACGTCCCGGAACTCGAACACGGGCTGCGTCTTCGCGACCTCGGCGAGAGGCGGGTACGGCTTGCTTTGCCTGGGCACGCTGCGCGTTTTGGCGTATGCGAATTCGCCGTCGATGCGGACTGCATAGAACAGGTTCTTGTTGGGCAGCTGAGCGTCGAGCGCGCTTTGCAGGCCGGCCAGATCGGCCGTCTCATTTAGTTGCACAGTCGCGTCTGGCTCGAAGAAAGTCACCGCGGCAAATGGCGTGCGATCCGAGTCCGCCAGCCGGTATGCGTGGCCGTCGGCGCGAATTAGCCACGCCTTCCCGGCCAAGACAACCATTTCGCCGTCGACGGCCTCCAGCGTGCCGATTCCCAAATCGCCGTGCTGCTTCAACTCCCCCACCGTCAAATCGCCGTCATAAACGCCGGCGAGCAGGGCATTGATTGTCGAGACTTGGAAAAGAACGTCGCGTCGCGGCGCCTGTCGCACGCATCCGCCGGCGAGCAGAACGGCTACGAGGGGGATCAGGAGCCGAAACGTCCTTCGCGGTTTTATGGCAATCCCCGAAGATGCTGAGAGACACGACGCGCGCATTGGCGTTTTCCCCTCCCTTTTGATAGACAATAGATAATATGATAGCGCCATGTGCCATAAACGTCGAGCTTCCAACACAAGCGCGCGTGTGCCGTTCCGCCTCTCAACTGCGCCGGCAACCGGCGCGCCTCTCTTGAGGTTCGCCGGCGACATGCGATAGGGGGCGTTGTCGCCATGATAGACTCGTTCCCACAAAGTGCGCTGCAACTGCCCAACCGAGAAGCCTATTCTGCGGAAGACCGATTTCCAGACGGAACTGCCCGTGGCAAGGGAGTGGAGGGATGCGGAACGCGCTGCGGTGGATGGTCATGCTGGCGATGTTGGCGGCGGCGGGCGGGGCCGCGACGGCGGCCGGCGAGGCGCCCGAGGCTTCCCCCGAGGCGTCGCCAGCTTCCCGTCCCGAGGCCGGCACGACCGGAATGTCCGGGACGACCGTGGCCGACGCCAAGCCGTTGACCGATATGACCGCGGAGGACCGCTACAAGGGCGAGGCCGGCGGGCTGTACGGCGGGGGCAGGAACACGCCGCCCGAGGCGCATCTCCAGGCCGCGCTGGCCGAAGCGGCGAAGATCCGGCCGCTTGACGCGGATGGGAAGCCGTCGCCTGGCGGCAAGATCGTGCTGCTGACCCACGGGATGTCGGCGACGACGCTGGAATCGCGGCGGTTCATCGAACTCGCCAACGCCGATCCGCGCAAGAACCCGGCGGCGCTGATCGTCGACGGCGCGCAGGGCGGCGTCGATTCGCGCGACTGGGTGGAAGACACGCCCAGCCGGAGCGGCGCCCGCCCGTGGGACCGGCTGGCGCAGCGCCTCCAGTTGGCTGGCGCCGCGCCCCGGCAAGTGCAGGTCGTGTGGATGAAGCACGCCATCGCGATGAAGAGCCAGGGGCGCGTGAGGCAGCTCGGCGAGTTCCCCCAATACCCTCGGCAACTCAAGGAGGATATGGCCCAGATTCTCGGCCTGCTCAAACAGCGCTTTCCGAATCTGAAGATCGCCTATGTCTCCAGCCGCAGCTACGCCGGCTATGCCAGCACGCCGCTCAACCCCGAGCCGTATGCCTATGAAAGCGCCTTCGCCGTTCGCTGGCTGATTCAGGATCAGATGAAGGGCGAGGACTCGCTGGACTATACGGCGGGCAAGGCGCCGCTCGTGCTGTGGGGGCCTTACCTGTGGGCCGATGGCGAGAAGGGCCGAAAGGTCGACGGCCTTGTCTACAAGCGCGAGGATTACGTGACCGACGACGGCACGCACCCTTCGGATTCCGGCCAGCAGAAGATTGCCGAGCAACTGTTGGAGTTCTTCACCGCCGACCCGACGGCTACGGGTTGGTTCGTCAAGCATTGAAAGGAAGGAAGAGATGCAAAGCCTGGGGCGATGGATGATGGCGTTGGGGGCGCTGGCGGCGGCCGGCCTGTGCGCGATGGCCGCCGACGCCCCGGCCGACCCGCAGCGGGCGAAGGAACTCTATAAGAAGGTCCAGCGAGGCGAGACGCTGACATCAGAGGAACAGGCGGAGTATCAGAAGGCGGTTGAGGCGCGCAAGGCCGCGGGCAAAGGGAGCGGCAAGGCGCCCGAAACTTCCTCCAAGGCGCGCCCGCTGTCCGGCGAGCTGGCCGGGAAGGGCGTAGCTTCCGGCGAAACGGTGGCCGTCGCCAAGCCGCTGATCGACATGACCGCGGAGGATCGCTACAAGGGCGAGGATGGCGGACTCTACGGCGGGGGCAGGAACACGCCGCCCGAGGCGCATCTCCAGGCCGCGCTGGCCGAGGCGGCCAAGATCCAGCCGCTCGACGCGGACGGCCAGCCGTCGCCCCAAGGAAAGATCGTCCTGATGTCGATGGGAATGTCGAACACGACCCTGGAGTCTCAGGCGTTCGTGACGATCGCGATGGCCGATGGCGAGCGATCGAAGAACGTCGTTGCGCTCGATGGGTCGCGCTCGGGCGAGACGGCGGCGGACTGGGCCATCCCGCGGGAGAAAGATCGCAAGGGCGACGGCGCATGGGCCACGGTGATGCAGCGCCTGACGGCGGCCAGCCTCTCCGCGAAGCAGGTGCAGGCGGTCTGGGCGAAGATGGCCGAGAAGGACCCGGCGACGCTGGGCGAGTTTCCGGAGCATGCCAGGCGCCTTCAACAGGACACGAAGGAGGCGCTCGCACTGCTCAAGCAATACTGTCCGAACGTGCGCATCGCGTACGTGTCGAGTCGGACTTACGGCGGGTATGCGAACGTGCCGCTGAACCCCGAGCCGTACGCCTACGAAAGCGCCTTCGCCATGCGTTGGCTGATTCAGGACCAACTGAAGGGCGAGCCGTCGATGAGTTACGAGGCCGGCCAGTTCCCGCTCCTCCTGTGGGGGCCGTATTTGTGGGCGAATGGCGCCGCGCCGCGCGCCGACGGCTTTGCCTGGGCGCGCGAGGACTACAAAGAAGGCGGGACCCACGTCACCGACAGCGGCGCGCAGAAGGTCGCGGAGCAGTTGCTCCACTTCTTCAAAACCGACCCCACGGCGAAGACGTGGTTTGTCGAGCATTAGCCCCGGTTTCTCACCAAGATGGCGTTTTGCGTGGCGTGGGCTGCCATTCCCTTCCGATGTGTTCTCTCAACCGCCCTGCTCTCCGAGTCAATACCCCCGCCAGCCGCTCACCGTTGACGAGCCGCCTTCCAGGAGGTCGTGCCAGGTTTGGAAGTCCGCGTGCCAGTCGGTGTTGTCGATGTCGGGAATATAAATCTCGAAATACCGGGTCCCGTAGGTGTCGTAGGCATATTGCATGCCGTCGAACGGCGTGGCGTTCGCCACCTTGTCGTCTTTGCCGCCGAACGGGCGTTTCCATGAGGTCAGGGCCTGGAACGCGGTCCACGCCTCCCCCTGGGAAAGGTAAAGGGGCGCGCCGAACGTGGTCGTCGGCAGGCCCGTCACCGGGTCCACGCCCGGCGCGGGGCGATTGGCCGCCAGGTTCTCCATGAAGAAGCCGATATGCGGGCGCCCGACGCCGTTGAACTCGGCCAACAGCGACTGGCGAATCTCCTCCCAGGCCTCCAGCCCGCCCTCGTGATCTAACACCTTCCAGAACCCGATTTGTACAAACTGATGCGGAAAGTTGTCGGTCAGCAACCGCAGCTCGTCCTGGACCGTGGCGAGCAGGGTCGCGCGCGTGTAGCCCGGCATGTCGTGGAGATTCATGAGGCCCGGATCGCGGATGCCCGTATGGCCGCCGGGTAGGAAGGCGTTCACCGCCACGAATTCCGGACGGTCGCGCAGGGCCACGCCGCCGATCTCGTGCGCCGCCAGCGCCTCGATGTAGGCGTGGCGCCGTTCGCGCAGGTACGGGTCCCAGGGCACGCAACGGGTGAGCGGCAGGCCGTCCCGATCTTCGTCCTGCCAGGTGACGGCCCCGGGCGCCTGGGCGATGTAGTTCGGATCGTACGGGCTCAGGATGATCGAGAGTTTCTGGCCCGCGGGCAGTTTGGCGAAGATGTTGTCGATGATCGTCCAGTCATCCGCCCCCGGCGCCGACTCGACGAAATCCCACCACACGCGCAGCGTGTAGCCCGAAACGAACGGATAACTCCGGATGTTCGCGTCGCGCAGCGTCTCGCCATTCCAGGGCGTTCCTCCCGCGCCGTCGAGAATGAACAGCCCGCGGGGCCGCGCGAAGTCCTCCCCCCGCGCCCCCGCCAGGCACGCCAACGCCGCGGCCGCCAACGCCGCCTTCACGGCGAGCGCCGAGGCGCCGCGCGCCCGCGCACGACCGGCTCTCTCGCGTCGGATGGGATGAAGCCCGCGCATTGCGCACCCCCTCTCCGTGGAGTCGCGTCCAAAGATCGCCCGCGCTATAACAAGCCTATGGACAGAGGCTTCTGCTTCTGCCAGATTTCCCCACCATATCGAACGCGGTATAGACAACGCAACGCCCCATTTGCAGAACGGTCCACGAAAGAGAGGAGTTGTCCATGAACGATCTGAGTCGACGCGATTTTCTGAAAGTCGCGGGCGCGGCGGCCCTCGCCTCCGCCGCGGCGCCTTGGAGTTTCGCGGCCGAGCCGGGCACGAAGAGGCCCAACGTCCTGTTTGTCTTCTCCGACATGCAGCGCGCGTATTCGATGGGCTGCTATGGCGACACGAACGCCCGCACGCCCACCTTCGACGCCTTCGCCCAACAGGGCGCGCGCCTCGACGCGGCCATGTCGAACACGCCGGTCTGCTGCCCCTATCGCGCCTGCCTGATGTCGGGGCAGTACGCCCACCACCACGGCGTGATGAGCAACAGCGTCGAATTCCGTCCCACGGTCCCCTGCGTCGCCGAGACGTTCAAGGCCGCCGGCTACGAGACGGCTTACTCCGGCAAATGGCACATCCGGCCTCCCCAAGACGCCAAGGACCCGACCTACGGCTTTCCCGCGCCGCGAACCGAATTCGGCTTTTACAAAACCGACCGGCAGTCGGCGAACGTCACCGAGGTGGCGCTGAAGTTCCTCGCCGACAAGGGGAGCGGGCCGACTCCGTGGATTCTCTTCGTTTCATATATTCTGCCCCACGCGCCCTACAAGGCGCCGCCGGGCTACGTCGAGCATTTCAAAGACGTCAAGATTCCGCCGAATGTCCCGCAAGGTTTGTCCACGGACTACGCCAAGGCGAGCCTGCCTGATTACTACGGCATGATCGAGAGCCTCGACGTGGAGTTCAACCGCATCCTCGAGGCGCTGGACAAGGCGGGCGTGGCCGACGACACCGTCGTCGTCTGGTCGTCCGACCACGGCGACATGATCGGCTGCCAGGGATTGAAGGCCAAGCGCTGGCCGTACGAGGAGTCGGCGCGCATTCCGTTCCTGATCCGCTACCCGCGCGCCATCAAGCCGGGAAGGGTCATCGACGATCCGTTCGGTTCGGCCGACTTCTACCCGACGCTGGCCGGGCTGGCCGGATTGAAAGCGCCCGCGGGCGTCGACGGCGCCGATTACTCCGCGTTCCTGCGCGGCGAGACCGACAAGCCGCCGCGGGACTACGTCTATCTGGAAATGCAATACGCCTACGTCCCGTGGCCCGGCTGGCGGGCGCTGCGGACGAAGCAATACATGTACGCGCGCACCAAGGATAAGCCGTGGTTCCTGTATGATGTGAAAGCCGATTTCTTCGAGCAGAAAAACCTCGTCGACGATCCGTCCAAGGCCGCCCTGGTGAAGGAATTTGACGACCGCCTGACGTCTCTGATGAAAGAGTCGGGCGATTCCTGGGATAGTAAGGCCACGTCGGGCGACCTGTCGGCCTGGGTCCCCGGCGGGATCAAGCAGCAATCGCAGAACCTCGGCGTCGACTTCCCCGGCAAGGCGCCCGCCGCGGCGACGAGGGCCGCGGGAGGCGGCGCGGGCAAAGGGGCGAAGAGAGAGGCCATGCGAAAGGCCCTGGGCGAGCAGAAGGCCGCAGCCGGGCAGAAGGTCGGCGGTGGAGGCAGGCGAGCCACGCGCAAAGCCGGCGCCGGCGCCGGCGCCGCCAAGGGGGAAGAGGGCGAATAAGGCTTGGCGCATCCCGGAGCTGGCGAAGTGGCGCGGACGCTGTTCGTGGCGTAGGCTTTCCAGCCTGCGCAGCTCCGATGGCCATAGAAAAAGAGCGCAGGCTGGAAAGCCAGTGGCGTCTAAAGGTTTTAGCCCGCTTCAGCAGGCTAAACCCATCGACATTCTCATAGTATGGCATGGAGGCGCCAGTATGACACACAGGAATCGCTCGATATGCCGTCCCGTAAGCGTTTTCGTAGTTGGACTTTTTCTTTTGTATCTTGTGTCGCTGTCCGCGGCATGGGCGCAAGGCGCTTCCCCTTCGACCACAACTTCCGGTCCCCCGGGGGCGACTTTGCGCATTTCCACGAAGAACCCCGTTCCCCTGCACAAAGATATACATTCCGCCTCGACCGCGGATATCTTCTTCACCAAGAACCCGCTTGGGTCTCATGACATTCTGGCCGATCCGTTCTTCTCCCAAGTCAAAGCGCTCAACCTGCAATCCCTGGGATTCGAGCAAGACGCCTCCGTTAGTTTTCACCATGTCATCGTGGGCGACACGCAGGTCTATGGCGGCAAAGGCGAGGCGTTCAATTTCCGTCCCGAGGAGTTCCAGCAGCGGGGATTGGATATCAACCGCATGTTCGATGGCATTGCCACATATCGCTTCGGCAAGGACTTTTTCAATGAGTATTGCGCCATGCGGGAGAAATTGGGCGTCCCGGGCGCCGTCACGGCCAACACGCAGACCGGAACCATCGGCGAAGCGCTGTGGGAGATCGAACGAGCGCAGGCCAAGCGCGTGGTATTCGGGCTGGAATTGGTCACAAACAGTCATCGCTATGATTTTCCCACGGCGAAGACGTATGTCGAAAAAGTCAGTCCCTGGGTCAAAGCGGTGAAGGAGAAGTTTCCCAACGTCGCCACCGTCTTGGATGCGTCATGGGATGGCCGACCCGAGCACGAGGCGTGGAACCGGGAGCTTCAACACATGGAAGGCGACCAAGTCCGAATCTACCTCTGGGACAGAGATCTCTACGCGCCCGTCAGAGCCAACGATGCGGCATCCCGCATCCATGAAAGCTTTGTTAATGTTCTACCTCCCATGATCGAGCGGATACATACGACATTTCCGAACAAGAAAATATCCGTGCTGCAATGGGGGCTGAAGCCCGGTCAAGAACGGCATAACACGGTATTTGGGTGTCTGCACGTCGCGAAGATGATTCAGTGGATGATCACATTCAACCGAGACAACGATAATCTCATCGACTACGCGTCATTCACCAATCTGACAAACCTTCTCTTATCCAAGAGAGGAGTCGCTTGCCACTATTACGCCCTGAAGCTATGTGGGCAGTTGTTCGAGGGCGCGCCAAACGTTCTGGAGTCAAGCGTCGCGGGAGTGAGCGGGGTGGACGTCGTATGTTGCGAGGAGAAAGGGCGGCGCACGTTATTGATGCTCAACACCAACGACGCGGAGATCACTATCGCGTCCGCGCTCATCGATGGCTCGCCCGCAGGCGCCAAGGCCTTTCACCAGGAAGCCATTTGGGGCAAAGATATCAATTCCGATCAGATCACACAGGAAGAGGGCGACAGTGAGGCCATTGTCCTCAAACCTTACTCCGTGAACATCGTTCGATTCTGAGCCGGACGGGAATGCAGGGGGCGCTTTCGTGAATGCAGCCTATCGCGCATGCCCTCCTGTTCGCCTCCGATCAAGGATACTCGCTCCAGCGCCGCGCCGAGTTGGCGGTGGAGAACGCGAGGATGCCGCTTTGGGCGCGGTTGCCGGAGGGATCGACGGTGACGGCCCGATAGTAATACAGCGTGTCTTGCGCCAGGTCCGTCAGATCCACGGCATGGTCCGTGTGCAGGCCTTCCGCGCTTTCCTGAAAGTCGAGTCGATCGGGTTGCAGCCCGTATTCGACGATGCTGGTGGAGTGCTCGTTCGTCCCCCATTGAATGAGCGCCTGGGTCCGCGACACCCTCGCCCCGGAAGGCCCGGAGACGAATAGCGGCGCGGCGGAGTCGGGCGCGGCGGTCGTCGAGAAGTGGAGAACCGGACTCTGGCGCTCATTGCCGGCCGCGTCCCGCGACGCGGCCACGAGATCGTAGTTCGTGGAGGGCGACAGGCGCGTCACGACGATCAGATGCTCCATGTCCATCGCCGGATCGCCCGCGAAACGATCGCGCGCCTGGCCGGCCGGGCCGAACGCCACGCGCGTGTCGGCCGGCTCGTCGGTCGTCCAGCGGACCACGGCCATCGTGGCGCTGCGATCGGAAACGGTCGGAGCGACCACAAAGGCCGGCGGCTGCGTGTCAGGATCGGTCTCGGTGTTGAACCCGGATTCGCCCGGCGCGGCATCGAGTCGCGCGGCCCTGGGCGCCGGCGACTCGCCGCCGAAACCGCCGGCGACCGTGGCGCCGCTGCCATCCGTGGACGTGACCTGGAAGACGTAACTTTGGCCCGGCTCCAGGCCGGCCAGCGTAACGACGTGGCGCTTCACCGGCCGCGGATCGGATTGCTGGAGGGAGAGATCGGGGTCAATGCCGTAGTAGACCACCGAATCGCACGGCGTGTTGGTTTCCCAGGCAATCGTCGCCTCCGTATCGCCGCAATAGATCACGCTCGGGCCGTCGAGAATCTTTGGGCCGGAATGCGGGTCGCCGCTCGCGCGCGTGTAGAAATCGAGGGTCTCGCTTTGGGCGGCGCCGCCGGAAGCGTCGGTCGATGAAACGCGAAACGCGTGCCGGGCGTCGCTTTGCAGGCGGGTCAGGTGAACGACGTGGTTGCGGCTCATCCGGGCGACAGCCGCGCGCCGGTCCAGGGTCGGCCACAATCCGTACTCGACGACGCTGTCCGCCGGCCGGTCGGTCGTCCATTTGATCAAGGCGCTCTTGTGCGTTATCCCCAGAGCGTACGGACCCTCAATGATCCGCGGCCCGTCGGTGACCGGGGCGTCGAGCGTCCGGAAGTCGAAGGTCTCGCTGAGCGTCGGCCCGTTGCCGGCCGCGTCGGTGGAAGAGACGACGCAGTGGTACGTCGTCGCCGGCGTCAGGCCGCTCAGCGGAACGGAGTGCCCGAGGGTCAACGCGTCGTCTTGCGCGACGCCGTAAACCGTCCCATCGTTGTAAGAGACGCCGCTGGTGGCCGGCTCGTTGGTCGTCCACTCGATGGCCGCGCCGGTGTCGGTCACATCGACGGCCATGGGGCCGCCCGTGATGACCGGCGGGGCGGTGTCGTTCGCGCCCAGGGTCTCGAAGCGAAGGACCGGGCTAACCAGGGGCCCGTTGCCCGCCTGATCGTGGAGAGTCGCCTGGACGAAGTACACCGTCGAGGAGGTGAGGCCGGTCAGGTGGACCGTTTGGCGCTGGGCGAATTCGGGCA
>JAPLSS010000411.1 GCA_026398515.1 Candidatus Sumerlaeota bacterium
ACCGCGCCACGCTGGAGCCGAAGATCGCCGCGCTGGGCTATTCCATCGGCGCGGCGGCCGCGTTGGATTACGCGGCGGGCCATCCGATTCGCCGGCTGATCCTGATCGCGCCCTTCACCAGCGTGCTCGACATGGCCCGCAAGATTGTCGGCTGGCCGCTGTGCAATCTCGCGGTCGATCGCTTCGACAACCGCGCGCGGCTGGACGAGTTGGCCGCGCGCTCTCCGCGCCCGCCCGTCCTCATCGTCCATGGCGACGCCGACCCGGTCATCCCCGTCCGCATGGGCCGGGAACTCGCCCGCCTTCACCCCGACTGGATCCGCTATCACGAATGCCCGGGCGGCACGCACGACACGATCGTCGACGCCGCGCGCGAGACGATCTTCGAGGATTTGAAGGCGAAGTAGGCGGGAAGGCGGTCCCTGGGAGCACGGACGGTTTGGCTGGCTCCCAAAGGACTTAAAGGACTTCAGGGACACAAAGGACATGGGGGCCTTTAGGTCCCTTAGGCCTTTTTTCCCGAAATCTTGCGCTTTTTGCGCAAGATTGTGGAAAAAAGCCTGTTGTCTTTGGCTTTGGCTGCGCCAAGTTGGGTCCTTTCTCCGGACTCCGCCCTTTTTCTTTGACACCAATGGGAATGTCGCGTAGCGAAAGTCGCCCCATGATCCCGAACGAACCGCATACCGCCTGGACGCGCGAGCAGATCGAGGAGTGGCTCAAGCGCGAGAAGCCGCGCTATCAGAGGATCGCTTTGCCGTATGGGCTGTCGACCGGCGGCGAAGACCGTTCCGACGTGGCGCGCGCGATTTTCCCCGACGACATGCGCGGCAAGAGCGTCCTGGACGTCGGGTGCTTTCTCGGCTTCCTCTGCCACGAGGCCATCCAACGCGGCGCCGGCAAGGTCGTCGGCGTGGACATCGACCCCGACCGCCTCGCCCAGGCGCGCACGATCGCCGACATTCTCGGCCGCCCCATCGACTTTCGCCTCATGGACATCGAGCAGGACGACCCGGGCGAGAAGTTCGACTACGTCCTCTTCCTCAACGTCCTGCACCACGTGCGCGAGCCGATCTCGGTCCTCAATCGCCTGATCCGCATCACCCGCGAGCGGCTGGTTCTGGAAGTCGCCGGGGCCGACAGCGTCCGCCCGCAGAACATGCTCAAGGAGCTGGGCGCGTGGTGGTTCGCGCGCAAGGCGTTGCGCGACATGCCCGTCATCGTGGTCGGGCGCAACGGGACGCCGGGCCGCGGCGTGGAACAGAAGTTCTTCTTCTCCGCGCCGGCGTTCCAACATCTCTTCATGCATCAGCGGCAGGCCTTCGCGCGCCTGGAGCGGAAGACCTCGTCGTTCAAGGACCGCTACCTCCTGATCGCCCATCGCCGGCGCGTCGGCGAGTTGCTGATCATGGCCGGGCCGTCGGGGGCGGGCAAGTCGACCCTGATGTCGCGCATCTTCAAAGGCGACTGCGGCGAGATCGCGCAGGCGTGCGGCCTGGCGAGGCCGGCGGAGTGGCTCGTCTCCGACGCCAAGCAGATCGCGCGGATGGAAGAGCCGCACGCCGACCGGATGCTGTATCATTATGATTTGTTGCATCCCTGGGGCCGCGACGCGCGCCTCTATTCCCGCGACGAAGGGCTCGACGTGATGGGCAACGCCGAGCGCGTGCGCGTGGCGACGTGCATGGCCAAGCGCGAAGTCCTGATCGAGCGGCTGGAGCGCGAACGCGCGCAGCGCGAGAAAGTCAAAGACGAGATGGGCCGTTCGCGCCGGCGCACGAAGGCCGTCCGCCGCATCAAGCGCATCAAGGAGGTGCTGAGCCTCTACCGCAAGCCCGAGCGGATGATGGAACTGGTCGAGGATTGGATCGGGTTCTGTCGGAAGAACGGCGCCGAGATGCTCTTCGTCGACACCACCGCCGAGCCGAAGATCGTCGATGTGGAGACGTGGAAGAATCTGCTCAAATAGAAAATCGTCTTGCCCTTAATCGTCCTGCCGATGCTGTTGAGTTGAGGCAGGACGATCAGGGACAGGACGATTTCTACTTCTTGCCAATCGCAATGAACCGGCCGGGGTAATCCGGCGCGTCGTGAATCTCCATGCTGCGCATGATGGGCGTCAGCAGGTCGCAGATGAAGCGGCGGCTCAGGAGCGCGCGGCGCGCCTCGACCCGCTTGCCCGTCTCCGGGTCGATGCGCGTTTCCACCGTCACCATCGTCTCGATGTGCTTCACGTCTTCGGCGTCGATGCCCGGCTCGCTGGCCGGCGGGCGGATGCTGAGGACCAGACGCTCGCGCGCGGCCTTCGCCGCCGCCAGGATCATCGCGCGCGCCTTGGCGACCGAGCCAGCGTGATGAACCACGTTCATTAGCAGCACCACGTCGAACTCCGGCGGATTGAGCCGGACCTTGGGAAACATCCCGCGGACGATCTCGATGCCCTGAACGCCAAGAATCTTCTGGATCAGCCGCGCGATCTTGATGCGGTTGTCGCGCCCCTCGACGCCGACCACACACGCGGCGCCGCGCTTCTTCGCCTCGATCAGGTAGTAGCCGTGGTAGCAGCCGACGTCGAGGACCGACTTGCCCGCCAGCCCGCCGGCGAAAATCAGGTTTGCCGTGGCGCTCCAGTCCACCCCGTCGGTCTCGCATCCGCCGGGGAGAACGAACTTGTGGTAATGCGCCTTGTTGAGGACCTTTTGGATGTCCGGATCGATGGGCGCGGTCGGCGGTTGCGGGGATTCGGCCATGAATCGTCCTGCAATGGCAATGAGCTGTGCGTAGCGCCACTGGACAGCCAACGCTGCCCTAAGCTATAAGACCATAGCGCGTGGACCGGATCAACTCGAAAGCGGGCTTTTCGTGGCGTAGGCTTTCCAGCCTGCGCGTTGTCGACCCGTCAGCCGGCTCCCGCTGCGCAGGCTGGAAAGCCTACGCTACAATTGGAACTGAATCGCCGATGTCCGACCGCCGCATCACCGTCTTTCGCCTGGTCGACCACATGGGGCTGGGCGGAGTGCAGAACAGCGTCGTGAGCTACCTGCGCCATTGCGACCGCGCGCGCTATCGCGTCGTCGTGGGCGCCCTGCAGAAGAAAGAGCCGTGGGCGGCGTGGAGGGACGCGCCCGAGATCGCCGCGGCGCGCCTCGTGCGCGTTCGCCACGCGCGCGACACGGCGGGCATTCGCGCGTTGGCCAACGTCTTGCGCGACGAGAAGATCGACATCCTGCACTGCCATTCGTATTACCCCAACACCGTCGGACGCCAGGCGGCCCTTCTCGCCGGGACGCCAGTGGTCCTTGCGCATTTTCACAACACCTACGAACACCGCCGCGATGCGCGCATGGCCGCCTGGGAGACCGTCCTGTGGCCGTTCACCAGTCGCGGGCTGATGGTCTCCGAGCGCGCGCGAGAGTTCTGGGCCGATCTGACGCGCTGCTCCACGCAGGCGGCGCCTGCGCCGCCGACCAACGAACGCACGACGATCGTCAACGTGCCGATCGACGGGGAGAACCTGCGTGCGGGCCTCGACCGCCCAACGCCGGAATTAGAGCGCGCGTTGGCCGAATGTCATCCCGACTGGCCGATGATCTGCTCGGTCGGGCGTCTTCATGCCCACAAGCGC
>JAPLSS010000530.1 GCA_026398515.1 Candidatus Sumerlaeota bacterium
GGGTCGCTCTCGTTGTCGTAGAGGAGCCACGGCTCCAGGCCGCCTTTTCCGCCCTGCTTGGCGTAGGTGTAGCGCTTCGTTCGCACGCCGCGCCAGCCGCCCAGCCCCTTCCCCCGCTTTTTCTGCCCCGCCGCTTTGTTCTGCCCCGCTTTGGCCTTCCGGCCCTTCGCGGCGCCGCCTTCGCCCTCGTCGCCGCCTTCGCTTTCGTCCACCCCGCCGGCGCTCCCCCCGCCCATGATGAAGACCGATTCGGGGCCGGGGGCGTTTTCGCCGCGCAGGATGGCCGAGAGGTCGGCGCCCTGCATCTGGGGCAGGACCGGTTGGCCAGCCAGCCCGAGCAACGTCGGCGCGATGTCGACGGTGGCGAAGAGGGTGTCGAGCCGCTTTCCCGCGGGAATCGCCGCCGGCCAGCGAATGACGAAGGGGACGTTGGCGGCCTCTTCCCACGGCTTGTTCTTGGCGCTGAGGCCGAAGGAGCCAAGCATGTCGCCGTGGTCGGCGCTGTAGCAGACGATGGTGTTGTCGGCCAGCCCCAATTCGTCGAGTTTCTTCATCAGCCGGCCGATTTCCTCGTCCAGCGCCGAGATGTGCGAGAAGTAGAGGGCGTAGTTCCTGCGAACCTTGGGATCGTCCTTCGGCACGTTGGGGCGCAGTTGGATCTTTTCGGGCGAATACATCTCGACGAAACGCTTGGGGGCCTCCTCGTAAGGCGGGTGCGGCGGGTGCCAGGACACGGCGATGAAGAACGGCCCCTGTTGGTTCTTCTCGATGAACTCCAGCGCCAGGTCCATCTGCCACGTCGGCGCGTAGCTGCCCGGCGCCACCACGGCGCCGTCGTCGTCATAGTATTTCGTCTCGTAGCGCTTGCGATAATTGAAGCACACGCGCCACCAGTCGAAGCCGTGCCGATGGGGCCCGGGCGGCACGGGCTTGCCTTCGGCCGCGCCGGGATAGAGGTGCCACTTGCCGACGTAGCCGGTGGCGTAGCCGGCCTGCTTCAGCACGTCGGCGATGGTGACCTCCGTCGTGGGGAGGCCCCCTTTGCCGCCGCCGACGTTGCCGGCGACCGTATTCGCCTGCTGGTAGCGTCCGGTCAGGAGGCTGGCGCGGTAGGGCGAGCACAAGGGATGGTTGCTGATGCAATGATCGAAGACGACGCCCTGGCTCGCCAGGATTTCCAGGTTCGGCGTTTTGACCTGCGGATCGCCGCCCAGCGGCCACGAGCACTGGCGATGCTGGTCGCCGAACACGTAGACGATGTTGGGGGCCTTGGCCTTCGCGCCGCCCGCGGAAGCCCCGAACGAAGCGCCGCCGGAAACGCCCATGCCCAATGCGCCCGCGCCGGCGATCTTCAGGAAATCGCGACGCTTCAACTCCTGCCTCTCTCTGTTCATTACCCCGTTCCTCTTCTTTGTTGAATTCAGACAACTGTCGCCGTCAATCCACGACCGCCGTTTTTCCGGCCGGGCCTGCTTTGGCGTCCAGGTCCTCGAGTTGGAAACGCACGCTCACGATATAGGGCGGCTCGCCCTCTGTCCAGTGGCCGTACGTGGTGGCGACGAACGTTCCGTCGGGAAGGAGTTCCAGGCCGGGATAGGCGCAGTCCCAACGGTGATGATTGTCCATGAGACGGACCCGATATTGCCCCTCGCGTCCCTTGACGATGTCCTCGTAGGTTCCCACCCATGCGACCCAATCGCCCTCGGTGGGGCTGTCATAGCCGGCGGGGGTGCGGTCGCGGAACGTGCAGACGAGGCGTCCGTCAGGAGCGTAGCGCAGCGTGTGGCGGTCGCCGGTCAGCGACGCCGGAAGTTCGCGCGGCTCGGTCCACGTTTGCCCTTCGTCATTCGAGAAGATCGCGCGGGAGTTCTTCACGCGGAGATTCTCCCGGAGAAGGACCGCCAGCTGGCCCCCGTCGGGCGAGCGGATGATTCCCGGCTCGCACAGGTCCACTGTAGAGGAGGCGAAAACCGCCTCCGGATACGACCAAGTCAGGCCGCCGTCCGCGGACAAGGTTTTGTACAACGTAAAGGTCTTCGGCTTGGTTGTCTTCTCTATGCTGCTCAAGAAGCGCCCGTCGTCATGGAACATGGCCATGTAGCGCCCCTTGCCCTTCTTCAGCGCCGCCACGCTGGCCATGGCGACGACGCCGCCGAAGTCGCCGATCGGCTCCAATTCCGACCACGTCCGGCCGTCATCCTCGGAAACCGCCATCCGGATCGGATACAGCCCGGAAAATAGAATCAGCCGCCGGACGCCGTTGGCGTCGATGACGCGATAAATGGTCGGCACTTCTCGCGACGTGGCCCACGATGCCGGGGTCGGGAGCCGCTCGCTCCAGGTCAGGCCGCCGTCGCCGCTGCGCTTCATGACGATGGCGCCGCGGCCATGTCCCTTCGGATACACGCAGATCATGGTTTTGTTGTCTTCGAGCAGGACCGTCGTCGGATGGCCCAGATACTGCCCGGCTTCCCGGTCGACGACCGTCTGGCGGCTTGTTTCCTGGGCCAGATCAATCCAAGGAATCGTGAATCCATGGGAGGGCGCGGTCATTGCGAAGTCCTTTCCGGCCGCCGGATTCACGGGCGCAATGTCGGCGGAATCGCCCATTCGACGGGATTCTTTGCCCGCGGCAGCCGCAAGCGACAGGGCGGCGAAGAAAACCCCAGGCCATCTCGTGAACGGAGGCAGTGTCATCGTCTCCATCATGGGAAAATTGGCGCTTGCGATCGCGCCGTGGCCGGAGAACTCTTCCCAACGCCCAACGGACATGCCGCCTGTCGCGCGTCCGAGTGTGTCGGACAACATACCTTGCGCGGCCCCTATGGTGGCGGAAGGCTCTCCGGCGGGCTTTCGCGAAGCTGTCGCACAGCGGCTGGCGGTTGAGCAAGCGTTTTCATGAGCCTTTGTTGATCGGGCGGAAGGGCGGTTGTCGCCATCCCGGCCAAAGCTTAGAGCCGCCGAGCCGCAACCAAAATGACCCACCACAAAGAACGCAAAGAACACAAAGAAACCGAAACCTCCCGATGTCATAAGTCCGTTTCTTTGCATTCTTTGCGGTGGAAGAATCTTTTCGAAAAAACGAGATTCTGGGCCTTAGCAGTCCAGGGGCGCGGCTCAGGGCCGCCGGCGCGCCAAAGGAGTTGACCCACGCTCCCTCTTGCCCGATGCTTTGTTTGGGCCGTTGACATGGCTGGAGACGGCCGAAGCGCCAAGGGGTTCTCCCGATATTTGTCGGACACGACGTGTCCGAGCGAACGCAAGCAGAGTGATTTCACGCCTGACCGCCCTCCTCGCAAGTCCCGCCCTGCGCAGGCTTGTTCGGCGTTCTCCCGCAGGCGCCCTGATTTCCGAGGTCCGCGACAATCTGGAGCAGGTCGGCCTGTCCGGGCGCAGGTTCTTGCTGTTCACCTCGTTGAACAGCGTCGCCTGGCAGTGCCTGGTGGGCTCGGTCCTGGTTTTGTTCGCGCGCTTCATCCAGATGCCGGCGTCGCTGGTTGATTTGCTCCTGTCGTTCATGCCCCTATCCATGCTCCTGGTGGCGGCCACCGCGCCGCTGGTCGACCGCTATGGCCCCCGCGCCCTGATGCTGCGCGGCTGGCTGGCCCGTTCGCTGAGCGGGGCGTTGGTGTTCCTCATGCCGTGGGCGTGGGGCGGGGTGAAGGCGGGTTGGGCGCTTTTGACGGCGGCGGTGCTGGGATTTTGTCTCATGCGAGCCATCAGCGTCGGCGGATGGTATCCGTGGATTCATGAGGTCGTCCCCCCGCGAAAGCGAGGCGTCTATTGCAGCCTCGAACAGAGCATCATCTGGATCGTCATCATCACGCTGAACTTCGTCATCGCCGCCATCCTGGGGACTCATCCCACGCTCAGCCGCTTCCTCGTCACCGAGGGGCTGGGAATCGCCGCCGGGCTGGCGTCGCTGTTTCTGATGATGCGCATTCCCGGCGGCCGGCCGCCGGCC
>JAPLSS010000648.1 GCA_026398515.1 Candidatus Sumerlaeota bacterium
GAGAAGAAGTGGTACCCCGAGGTCCAGACGCCCATCGCTCAGGCACCGAAGGGCTTGAGCGGCAGCGCCGCCGAAGGCGGCATGGGCCAGGCCGGCGTGTGGCTAGGCCACGCGATCCTGGCCAAAATGAACGCCGACGTCGTCCTCTTTCACCGCGAATTCTTCCGCAAAGGCATCCCTGCGGGTCCGGTCACGTCGGACGACCTCTACAAGATGATGCAGCCGCGCTACGCCAAGACGCTCACGACGCTCGAGGCCACCGGCGAGCAGTTGCTCAAATTGCTGGAATTGACGATGGGCGAGCGGGGCGAGCACATCGTCGGGGCGAAGGTCAAGGTCGACAAGAGCAAGCCGGCGGGCCGGCGCATCGTGCAATCCGACATCGACCCCGCGCGCACGTACAAAGTGGTCGTCCTGGACTCGCACATTCATCCGGTGGCCAAACATCCCTATGGCATCACCGACGAGTTGAAGGCCATGGGCATCCAGTGGACGGAAACGAAGCAGACGATTCTCGGCGCGGCGGTGGATTGCGCCAAGGAGCAGAAGACCATCGTGGCGCCGACGGACGCGGCGGAGTAAGATCCCCCGGGATGGGCCGGGAGCCGCGGAGGAGTGGCCGCGGAATTCCGCTGGGGCCCATTCCCGCGCGTCCCGTTGAATGACAGACGTTGGTCATTCGCTGCCGCCCGCTCGCTTCAACACGAGGATTTCTCCCCGGCCCGGCGGCGCCCAGCGGCGGAACGGCTCCCGGCGCTCGACGGCGTATCCCTTGATCGGCCCGAACGCGAGCGCGTATTCGTCGTCCACCACCCACCACCAGCTTTTCTCGGGCGTCTTCTGGTACGACGGATCGTAGAGGTACGAGCCGTTGAATTCGAACCCGCCGTCGATGCGCGTCGGCGAGACGTTTTCCGTTTCCATCAACCAATCCAGCGCCTTCCAGCGCGCGCGGTTCCAAGCCAAATAGTCGTGCGTCGCGCCGATGGCGAAAGCGAAAACGAGAACGGCCAGGACGTAGCCGGCCGTGGTTCGTTTGAGCGCGCGAGGCGGAGGCCTCTCATCGTCGGACGGCGCCGCCCGCAGAGCGACCGCCATCAGCAGCGGCAGCGAAAACAGAACGTGGCGGTCGAAGAACAGCGGCTGCAAGGCCAACGCCGACGCATGGAGAACAAGGAGCAGAAGCAGAAACCCCCCGGCGGCGTCGGCGAACGCGCGGCCGATGCGGATCAGGAGTAGAACCACGGTCGGCAGCGCGAGGCCCGCCCCTATGGCGCCGACAACCCTGATCGCGATCCACACCCCCGCCGGCGCCGCGGGCCAATGCGGCAGATTCAGGATCGAGGTGTCGCGCAGGAGAAGCGGCCCCGCGCCGACGTTATAGAGGATGTTGCCCAAGGCGGGCATTCGAAACGACGGCTCAAGCGCCGCCTGGAACGCAAGGCAGAAGGCCAAAGCCCCCGCGGCAAGCGCGAAGTGCCCGTGAGGACGCGCCGCTTTGAACGCCTTCCAAACCCGCGGAGTGGCTTCGATCCAAAGCGGCGCCGTGAAAGCGCCGAGGTAAAGCGCCGTGGATAGCGCATGCCGGCAGAAGCCGCCGAGCAGCCGAAGCCGATCGGTCACGGCGAGATAGGCGATGTCGAACAGCGGCGAGCTGTACGGGGCGGCCTGGCCCGTGTGTCGCATCCAAAGCGCATGGCCCGCCAGCGCCAGAATCGCCGGCGCGGGAAAAAGCAAAGCCGTCCAACCGCGCGAGAAGCGTTTCGGGGACGAGAGGTGGGAAGGATGCGAAGGGTGAGAAGGGCGCGCAGGGCGCGCAAAGTGTGAAGGGTGCGAAGGGTGGGAAGAGCCCGCCCCGTCCATTCCGTCCACCCCGTCCACCCTGTCCACTCCGTCCACGCCGTCTCCCCCGTCCATCCCACCCACCCGGCTGAAAAGCCGCCCGCCTTCCTTCAATAAAACCGCCGCCGTCGCCGCCACGGGAATCAACACCCCGGTCTGGCGAATCAAACTGGCCCACGCGGCCAACAAACTCGCGGCGAGAAGGTCCGACTTGGATTCCTTCTCCAACCCTCTCACGAACAACCAAACACTCGCCATGCCGACGGCGTAAGCCGGGACGTCGGTCATAAACGTCTGGGCCAGCGAAAAGTAGATCGGGTTGCCGGCCACCGCCAGCGCGCCCAGAAGAGCCTGAGCCGGCCGCGCCCCCGCGGCGCGAAGCGTCCCGTATGTCGCCCACACGCCCAGCAAGCCGGCGACGAGCGTCGAAAGGCGCAGCGCCGTGTAAGAGAACCCAAACGGCAGGCAGAAGAGCGCGCCCCAGGAAACCTGGCCCACGAGCGTCATGAACGTCCACTCGCTCAGCCGGATATGGCCGGTGATCAGAAGCGAGCGGACGGCCTGGGCGTAGGACCAGTCGTCGTTGAGCGGGAAA
>JAPLSS010000638.1 GCA_026398515.1 Candidatus Sumerlaeota bacterium
TTGTGGCCTGCACGGGCATCTATCAGCTCTGCGCAGGATTGGAACGGTTGGGCTTCCCTCGTGTCTTTGCCGTCCAGTTGCTGCTTTTCTATCGTTATCTCTTTGTGATCGCGGATGAAGCTTCGCGCATGGTGCGGAGCCTGAAGGTTCGTTCCGCCAATTGGCGCGCCCTGCCCCTTCGAGTCTATGGATCACTGCAGGGCCACCTGTTGTTGCGGGCAATTGACAGGGCGCAGCGCGTTTACAGAGCCATGGTCTCGCGCGGCTTTGACGGCGTGATTCGCGTTTCCCGGCGACTCCGCGTGACAACAGGCGATATGGTGTTCCTCGCAGGATGGGCCGCCTTTTTCGCCGCGGCGGCCTGGGCGCTGCACCCGCTTCAGGTGGAGGCGGCGGCCAGCCCCGGGTTTCGCGAGGACCCGCTGGCGTCGCTGGGCCTGCTGGCGATGGCGTTGCTGTACGGCGCCTGGCGCCGGGAGCGGATGAAGGGCGCCGTGGCGCTGTCGCTCGCGTTCCTGTCGGTCTTTCTGGCGCAACTGGCCAAGGAAAACGCGCTGGCGGCGCCGGGGCTGGCGGCGGCGTTGGCGTTCGCCGATCCGTGGCCGGAGGAAGGGCGGCGCAAAGGGCTGTGGCGCGCCTGGCCGTTCGTGGGAGCGACGGTCCTGGCCACGGCGCTCTTTGTCGCAATCCGCTTTTTCGCCATGGTGAATGAACGCCGCCTGGCGCCGACCCTTCTCGCGCCGACGCTGAGCCAGACCATCCTGCACGCCCCCTGGATATTCGCCATGCACGGGCTGGCGCCGGTCGTCTGGCCGTTTCGCCTGCGGCCCGACCGGCTGGTCGACATCGCGACGGCGCCGATGACGACCATCGTCCTCGGCTGGCTGGCGGTTCTGCTGCTGGCCGTCGCGGCGCTGGTTCTGTGCCGGCGCTGGCGGCGCGGCTCCATCGGGCTGCTGTGGTATGGCGTCGCCTGGGCGCCGACGTCGAACCTGGCGCCGTTGTTCAACCCGGCGGCCGAGCGTTACGCGTACCTGCCCGACCTGGGCCTGGCGATGCTCCTGGGCCTGGCGGCGGGGGCCTGGGCCGCCTGGATGCGATCGGCCGGCGAGGAGCAGCCGGCCAAGCAGCGTTTCGCGCGGGATCTGTCTACGACCCTCGCCGCGGCGCTCCTGCTGTTCCTCGCCTTCCTCACCTTCGCTCAAACGCAAATCTGGAAAGACCCGCGCACGTTCTGGACGTACGCGCTGGCCATGGAGCCAAAGTCAACCAACGCCCGCGTCGGCCTGGCCTACCTCGAATGGAACGAAGGGCGGAAGGCCTTGGGGCAAGGCGACCAGGAAACCGCCCACGCGGATCTGAAGAAGGCCTTCGATCTCCTGGACGAGGCGTTGGCGATCAACCCGCGCGATAAGAACGCCCACTACAACATGGGAAACATGTTGGCCGAGATCGGCGATCGCGATCGGGCCGAGGAGCATCTGCGGCAGGTGCTGGCGAGCTACCCGGACGATCCCGGCGCGAACCACACCATGGGCGTCATCTGCCTGGACCGCAAGCCGCCGGACAAGAAGCGCGCCCTGGACTACTTCCGCAAGGCGCAAAAGGAAGGCTACCCCGAGAACGACGAGGCGATGAAGAAACTGGAGAAGGAAGTCGCGGGCGTGGAGACGGATGGAACCACGAACGAACACGAATGAACACGAACGGATTACTCGTGTCTATTCGTGTCCATTTGTGGTTCACTCCCTCAGGCGGTCCGCCGCCAACAACAGCGCGCCGACGAGAACCATCTCTTCGCCCAACGCGGCGGGGACGATTTCGACCGAATCGCGGAAGGGCGCGAAGGCGACTTCGAGGACTCGTTTGCGGAGAGGTTCGAACAGCAGGTCCCCCATCAGCGCGACGCCCCCGCCGATGGCGATTCGTTGCGGATGGAAGAGCGCGATCACGTTGGACAACGCGTAAGCGAGCCAGCCGGCGGTCCGCTCGATTTCGGCCCTCGCCACCGGGTCGCCGGCGCGCGCGGCTTCGGCGATCAGCGTCCCGCGAATGCGCGCCGGATCGCCCTGAGCGAGGCGCGCCAGCGGACTATCGCCCTTCAGGTCGGCGGCCTTGCGCACGCGCTCTTCGAGCGACAAGCCGGAGCACAACGCTTCCAGGATGGGCGGCTTGCCCCGGCCGTTCCACGCGCCGCTCGCGCCAACCGGGACGTAGGAGTGTCCGATCTCCCCGGCGCCGAACCCCTGGCCGTCGAGCAATCTCCCGCCGATCACGATCCCGCCGCCGATTCCGGTGCCGACGTTCATGTAGAAAAACACGTCCGTCCCCCGGCCGGCGCCGGCCTTCCACTCGCCCCAGCCGGCCGCCGAGGAGTCGTTGACCAGAACCGCGGGCAGCCCGAAGCGCTCTTCGGCCCAGTCGCGCAGCGGGAAATCGCTCCAGCCGACGACGTGGTGCGACTTGATGATCCGTTGCCGCCGGGAATCGACCGGCCCCCCGAAGCCCAGCCCGATGGCGCGCGCGGGCGGACCGCTCGTCTCCGCCTCCTTCAGCAGCGCGGGCAACTGCGCTTCGATCCAGGCGCGAATGCCCTCGGCGCCGCGGGCGCGATCGACCTCGCCCCGCCGCGCCCGTTCGATCCGCCCCTCGGAGGTTCCGACCGCGATCTGCGCCTTCGTCCCGCCGATCTCCACCGCCGCGACTCGATCCATCGCCTCAACCGTCCTTCTCAAAGGAAAATGGGGACAGTCCCCTATTTCGCGGGGGAGAATGTGGCGAACCGCTGAGATCATTGCCCCGCGAAATAGGTGACTGTCCCCATTTTCCATTGGGGAACTCTATGATTCAAACAACCCTTTTCTCACGGGAATGACGCCCTGCTCAGTGACGATCAGGTCCATCGCCACGTCGTGCGACTCGTGCGGGAGCTCCTCGAAAATCTGCCACGACAGCGCCAGGCCGATCTTGATCTGGGTCGGCTCGCAAATCGCCAGGTAGCGGTCGAAATACCCTTCGCCGTGGCCGATCCGCCGCCCTTTCATGTCGAACGCCAAAGCGGGCACGAGAAGGATGTCGATGTCCTTCGGCTCGACGGGGCGGCGGCACGTGTCGCGCGGCTCGAGGATGCCGGAGAAGCCCGGAGACAACTCGGTATAAAAGTTGCGCAGTTCGGACGCCGCCATCATCTTGGTCGCCGGGTCGACCCACGGCACGCAGACCTTCTGCCCGCGCGCCAGGCACGAGCGGATGATGTCATGGGTCGGGGCTTCGCCCTTGTGGCTGACGTAACACAAGACCACGCGGCTCCGGTGCGCCCCCAGGAGAATTTCGCAAAACGAGGCGATGCGCGTGCCGGCGCGTTGAAAGTCGGCCACGTCGCACCGCTCCCGCCGCCGGCGCACCTCAACCCGGATGTCGTCTTTGCTCCACGGCATTCAACGCCTCCGAAACGAGCGGGTAAACGTCGCGCCGCGCCCGCTCCAAATCATGCCGGTAGTCTATCTCAATCCACGGCAGGCCGTCAGTGGAAATCGCCCGGAACGGACGGCGGCCGACGAGCGCCTCCACCGCGTGCGGGACCCACAGATTCCACTCGCCTTTGCGGGCGAATTCGCCGGCCACGTCGAACACGTCGGCGGCGCCCCGCGGGCCGGCCTTGAGGATGCCGAGGTTCTCGCCCTCGGCGCGGCGCGGGTCGATGTTCTTCGAGATCTCGGCGACCCAGCCGTCGCGCGCGATGACCTTCATCTCCTCCTCGCCCAGGCCGTCGCGAAAATCCACCAGCAGCGCCTCGGGCGACTCGCTCTCCAGGAGACGCGCCAGAAGCAGGGGGTGAAAGAGAACGTCGGAGTTGAGGATCAGGCAGCCCGGTCGCCCGAAGTCCGAGGCCGCCCACAGCGAATACAGGCTGTTCGTTTCCCGGTAGCGCTCGTTGTGGAGGTATTCGACGCGGTCGCCCAGCGTGGCGCGGACGCGTTCGGCCCCGTGGCCCGTCACCACCGCGATTCTCTCGATGCCCACGGCGCGCAACGCCCGCTCCTGAAACTCGAGAATCGTCTCCGGTCCCACGGCCAGCAGCGTCTTGGG
>JAPLSS010000446.1 GCA_026398515.1 Candidatus Sumerlaeota bacterium
AGCCCCGGGGGCTCCAGAACGGGATCGAACGCCTGATCGGCGCTGTGTTCGCGATTTTTCGCGCCTGGGCGGCTGCCATCCGCTGTGGACTCTGCCACTGCGCTGGGACTCTTGGCTCCGTCTTGGCCGTGTTCAGAGCGATCACTATTGAACTCATCGTTCCGGCACGCTAAAACGCGGCCTTATTCAACGGGCTGTTAGGGCTTGTCCGGCGTTCCGCTCTCCTCCGAGCGCTTCACTTTCGTCATCTTGCCATTTGGATCGTGGCCCATACCCTGCCACTCCGCGAAGCTGTTCGCCACCTGGTCCTTGGACACGCTCCATTGTTGCTTCGGCCCCGCTTCATCGTAGGTGTTGCGGTCGATCTCAATCCCGCTCGTCTCGACCTTTTTCGACGCGCGCGTGATGTAATAGGCCGTCCCCCACTGGACCTGTGGGCAGAGCGTGTTCCCAATGATCTTGCTGTCGCTGACATGGAACTGAACCGAGATCTCGCCCATGTTCCACTTCGCCTGGTCGTTGTCCTCCAGGGTATTCCCTTCGATCGTGATGCGGGCGGCGCTTCCGCGCTTGGCGTTGTAACCGCCGATCATGATGCCGCCCTGAAAGGATCGGCTGACTGTGTTGCCGCGGACAGTGATATCGCTGGTCGTTTGGCCCGGCCACTCGGAAGCGACCTCGATGCCGATATCGCAGTCGTGGATTCGGTTGTTCCCGATGAGGATATCCTTTCCCCCATCGACGTAGATGCCGTCGGCGGAGCGGTCCGTGCCATAGGCGGGATTGCCTTGCGAGGTGATGTTGTAGACGTGGTTGTTCCGGCAGACCCCGCTTCGCGCCTGGTCCAGCGCCGGGTCTCGGCACACCTTTTCGTGCCCGATGAAATCGATGCCGATGTTGCTGTTGTCGTGGATTTCGCAGTTCTGCACGGTGAATTGCTCCACGTTGCCGTTCAGGACCATGGATTCCGAAGAGCCCAGCTTGCAGTCGTGGATTCGCACGCCGTCGATGAGGACGTTCCGGATGGGCTCCGCCGGTTGATTTCCATAAACCGCGAGGCCGTGGGCGTCGCCACCGTTCTTTCCAGGGAAGAGAGTCTCAATGTGGTGGATGTCGATGTCGATCAGGTCGATGTCGCCCGAGGCGCCCGTGAGCAAAATGCCCACGGGCACGACGTCCTTCTGGTCCGATTGGAGTCCGGCGATCTCCAGTCCCTCGATGCGAATATGGTGGGCATTCTCGATTCGAAGCAGCGCATGTCGATCCTGATCGTGTAGTTCCCGGCCGCTTCCCGAGAGGACCGCCTGGCCCTTCGCCTTGATCGTAATGGGGTTCCCCTCCGAGCCGGACCGGGCGACGCGCACCATCTCGTGATACGTTCCCGCGTTCACCGTGATGGTGTCGCCGGGCATGGCAGCGTCCACCGCGGCCTGGATCCTCGGATAGGCGCCCTTGCCGTCGGCCGATACCACGAGCGCCGCGCCAGGCAGCGGCGCGGCGATCGCCACGGCGCCGGCGCACGAGACGAAGGCCGACAGCGCGAGCAAACTGGAATGCGACTTCACGGACGCCCCTCCATTCGGCAACGAGGTGGTTGATACTGGAATGTAGAATCGGCAATAGTAAAGAGGCAAGCCACAAGTACACCGATGGCCGCTTGGAGGTTCGACATGAAAACCATGGCGATTAGCATCCATATCATCCTTCTCCTATGGCTCGCCTGCGAACCCCTCAACGCGCGGACCATCGAAGCCGACAAAGCGCGTATCAAAACAGTCGGCGGGATGCAGGATGGCGCGTGGAACCTGTGGTCGATTGGGGAATGGGGCGATTACGTTGAGACCATCTCGCCTGGCGCCTACCGGCTTGCCGTGGAAGCCAAAGGCTCTCCTGCCGCCGGTCAATGGCCGATCATGGCCGTGGTCGTCGATGGGGAGTCCGTGGACAGAACGGAGGTCCAGACGCCGGCACTGAAGGTCTTCGCCTTTTCCCTGAACCTGAAGGCCGGGCATCACCGCGTCACTGTCCAGTTCATGAACGACCTTCTGGCCAATGGCGAGGACCGGAACCTCTATGTGAAGCGGATGACCTTGGAATCCGAGGACGGCGCAGGCGGTGTGGCAATGGGCGACGAAGCGGCTTGGCGGGCCGCTTGGACGAAGGAACAGGCGAGGCAGGAACAAGAGACGCTCGAGCAAGCCGCCAGCTCCATTGAGAAGTGCCGGAAAGAGGACGCTTCCTTCATTGTCAAAGACCTGGAAGGACGGCCCATCCCGGGAGCGTCGGTGAAGATCGAGCAAACCGGCCATGAGTTCCTCTTTGGCGGCAACATTTACATGTTCGATCGCTTCGGCAGCCCATCCGAAAACGACGAGTATAAGGAGCGGTTCGCCGCGCTGTTCAACTATGCCACAGTGGGCTTCTATTGGCGCGCGTACGAACCGCAGCGCGGCAAGCCGGACTACCCATACACCGATCGAGTGGTCGCCTGGTGCAGAGAGCGCGGCATCCGAATGAAGGGACATCCGCTGCTTTGGGCCGAGGAATCCGGCATCCCGGCCTGGTCGAAGGGGCAGCCTTCCCCCGAGATTCAGCGGAAACGAGTGTCGGACATTCTCCATCGATACCAGGAACAAATCGAGTTCTGGGAAGTGGTGAACGAGCCGGCGCATCTTCCCGATTTGCCGATTGACGACGCCTACCGCTGGGCGCGCGAAGCGGATCCCGGCGGGCATCTCATCGTGAACGATTACCAGGTCATGGCCGACGGGTTCCCGCCGTTCTTTGACCTGCTGAAGGGGGCCATCGCGCGAAAGGTGCCGTTCGACGGAATCGGCATACAGGCGCACGAGCCGAACACGATGCGATTCCCTCTCGCGTCGGTTCACCGCACTTTGGACCACTATGCCGAGTTGGGCAAGAAACTCCATATCACGGAGTTTACGCCGACGTCGGGCGGCGAACCCGTCATCGGCTCACCCGTGGAGGGAGTCTGGGACGAGACGACGCAGGCGGATTATGCGGCAAAGTTCTATACGGTCTGTTTTTCGCACCCGGCGGTCGCGGCGATCACATGGTGGGATTTGTGCGACAGGGGCTCATGGCTGAAAGGCGGCGGCCTGCTGCGGAAGGATCTCACACCCAAACCGGCCTACGCCGCTTTGATGAAACTGATTCATGACGACTGGACAACAAGAGCCGCGGGCCAGACGGACGAAAACGGCTGCTTCCCCTTCCGCGGCTTCCGGGGAAGATACTCGGTCGATGTTGAGGCGGACGGAAAGCGCGCCAAGCGGGAATACAGTCTGGCTAAGAACGAATCCAACCGGATCGAGGTGACACTGAAATGAAAACTGTGACGTTGCCATCCGCTAGATTCGCATGCGTGCTATCGACCGCGGGCGCGATCCTGTGCGCGCTCTTGGCGGGTATGTCACGGGCGACGGAGGCCGGCGAAGCAGCCAACCGCCCGCTCCGGAAAACCGACTCGGCTCCGCAGGTGAAGATTGCTCCGGGATTGGAGTGGCTCCAGCGCGAGCGACTGCGCGGGACGCTGTTTCATCAGCCCATTGTCGGACCGTTGGCGCCCGTGTTTCTTCAGGCCGAGCCGTCGGCGGCGCCGGACGGACAGGCCGCCGTCACCCTCCGGGGCGAGCATTATCTGTCTCTCCTCGTCGACAAGCCGGGGGACGTGTCCTTCCAGTTGGAGACCGTCTGGGCGCATGAACTCTGTCCGGTAAGCATCTTTGCGCTGTTCGGCCCCGACGGGGCGAACATCACCGGCGGGCAGGTCGAAGCCGGTAAGAACTCTCGGGTAAGAATCCCGGACGCCAAACCCGGCCGTTACATCCTGCAAATCAACTCGGGGATCGCTTCGCGCAATGTGGCCCGCGTGACAGTTCACGGCCTGCCGTGGGCGATCGAAGGCTCGACCCGCCGGACGTACCTGCAAACCCCGCTGGCGTACCACTTCCTGGGCGAACTCAAGACGGCGGGCCTCAACCTGGCGATGCTCGACGTCGAGACCCTGCCGCAGGTGTTTAGCACGGACCCGGGTCTGGCCGAGTGGACCGAAGCGGTGGAAGCCTGGGCGGATCAGGCGCGCCGGTATGACATCCGGCTCATGCCCTCGATTGACCTGGGCGGCTCGGCGACCGAAGTCGAGGCGTGGGGCGACGCGCCGAAGGGCGTTTACATCCGCGAGATCCCGGACAAGCCGATGGCGCCGTGTCCGCTCAGCCGCGTGTGGTGGGAGCGGGTGTTCCTGCGGCGAGCGCGGGAGGTGGCGCGCCTGTCCACGCGAAACCCGTATGTGGCGGGCGTCGGCATCGACCCGGAGATGTACCAGTGCTGGGAGTACGGCCACTACATGCTCAGCGGCGCCTGCTTCTGCGATGAGTGCTTCGGCGGATTCCTGCGCGCGCAGAAACTCGACCTGAATCTCTTGAAGCAACTGATGGATGGCGCGTCGCGGCACGCATGGCTCGAAGGCCAGAAACTGACGCGCGCCTTTGACGCCCGTCAGGAAGACGAGATGGCGCGGTTGGCCGCCTCGTTGCGCGACGATCTGCAGGCGATCAACCCGGAGTTCCTGATCTGCGTCTACGTGCTGGACACCGGCAACTGGTTCTGTCGGGGATTGGCCCGGGGCTTCGGCTCCCCCAGCGTTCCCGTGCTCAATTTCTCCGAAACTACGTATTATGGCGTGGGCTGCGATCCGGCTTATGTCGCGAAGACCCAGAAGGCGTTCGCCAGTTGGGGCGCGCACGTCACCGCCGGCTTCGCGGTGTGGGACGTGTATTTTCCCCCCACCCTGCGCGCCTACCTGGCCGCCCATTGCTACAACCTCGCCTGGAAAGGGGACGGCTACTGGTTCTGGCCCGGCTGCGATTTGATGACGGGCGCCGGCGGAGCCAATCGATGGGTGTACGAGGGGACAGCCGCCACGCCGCCGGACTACTGGCTCGCGTTGCGCGACGCCAACACCGAGATCGACCGCCGGATCGCCGCCGGCGCCGACTATGCCAGCCCGCTCGACGATGTCCAGAAAGTCCCTTGGCGAGACGCCTATATCGAAAAGGAAGCCAAGTGGAAGGATTGGAGCGGAGTGACGCCGCGCAACGAAAAGGAAGACGAGTACCCCATCCACCTCGCCGCTCCCTGCGCGCTGCAGTTCATTGCCCCCGAGCGCGCGGGGGCATTTACGATCCGGGCGCGGGCGCAGGGCGGCGAAGGGTCGATCAAGGTCCTCTCGCCGGACCAAGAGGTGGTTCGCGAGGAGCGCTGCCCGGCCGAGGAAGACATCCGCCTCGACATCGAACGGTCCGCCAACAACAAGCCGGGCCTCTGGACGCTCGAAGCGGCGCCGCCCGCGGATGGCCAGAGCGACCTGGCCCTCGACCTCCAGGGGATTCCGGCCTACCTCTCTCCGCGCGGCGCCGGAGTCCTGGCCCCGCGGGTCAAAGAGGGCGATCTCCTGGGGCTCTGGCGATTCGACGAAGGTCAGGGCGCGCTTGCAGCCGATAGCGGCGGCCAGCCGGCCTACGACGGGCGGATCTACAATGCGGAATGGGCGCAAGGCCGAGCCGGCCATGCGCTTTCGTTTGACGGGAAACACAGTTCGGTCCGCGTCGCCCACACTTGGGCCATGGACAATCTCGACCAATTCACGCTGACCGCCTGGGTCAATCTCCGTTCGCTTCCGACCAAGGGGCACGGCTTCACCATTATAGGCAAGGGGCCCGAGGAGCCAACTCAGCACGTCTGGTGGTGGATCGGCTACGACCACTACCTCGCGCTGGAGGTCGGCAGCAGCCGGCACGAATGGGGAACCAGCTTCAACACCCGCCCGCTCGAATGGGAGTTGGGCCGCTGGTATCACGTCGCCGTCACGTTCCAGTGCGACGGGAAGAACTCAACGGCGACTCTCTATCGGGACGGACAGCGGCTTTCCACCAGCACGAAGAAGGAGGCCTTCCACTCCGGCGCCTACGACCTCCTGATCGGCGCCTACCACGGCGGCGCGATTCACATCTTCGACGGGCGGATCGACGAAGTGGCCTTCTACAACAGGCCACTCACCCCGGACGAAATCGCCGGACTTGCGACGTCCGAGGCGCCATAGCGTCTCTGTTCGATTCGTTGCGGCCCTATGGGCGTCGCTCAACGGCTGGAAACGCCGGAAACCCAACGAGCGCCATGACGGTGAAGCCCGCGACGTTGGAGAACTTCTCGCTGTCGGTTGCGGCCGTATCGCGTACGCCGCCGTTTTGGGGATCGAGCCCGTGGGCGACGATCCAATCGAGTGAATCTTCAGGGACGGGCCCCGCCAAAGACGACGCGGCGAGGGCAAGCACCGAACTGCTCAAGGTGTATTTTGGATCGTCAGGGTAGCAAGAGACAGAGCCATCGGGCTGCCTGCATCCGGCCAGCCACCGAAACGCCGCTTCGCTCTCGGGACTCTTCCCGAATACCCACGGAATGTAGCCTTGGGGGAAGATGCCGTCGAATCCATCAAAGTCAGAGTCCAGATCCCCGTCCTTGTCCCTGCCAAGGCCAAATCGCCCCCGCTTCGCGTCGAAGAATCGCGAGCCAATCCGGTCTTTGATCGAGGACGCGGCCTGGCGATAGCGTTCGTCCCTGAAGAGCAACTCGCCTGAGCGCAACCCCAGGTAGACGTCGCCTTGGTCGGCCGTGTATTGGTAGCGCCACAGCCGCCATTTTCCATCGCGCTTTTTCTGCCAGGAGCTATTCGAGAAACCATCCGGGCTCCCGTTCCGGTTCAGAACAAAATCAAGGCCGGCCCGGGCGTTTGCTTCATAGCGCTTGGCCAGCGCATTGTCTCCGGTCAACGAGGAATGGAGGCAAAGCAGGTAACAAAACAGCGCGCTCGTCGCATCCACACCGCGCGCGTCCAGGACCCCATCGCCGGGCGACACGGGCTTGGGCGCGTACGGCGGATTCGGCTCATACGCGAGGAACCAACTGCCGCGCCATTGGGGATCGGTCATCTCCTCCCGGGCCGCCAGCCACTGGATTCCCTTCTCCAGGCCGGTCCGGAACCGTGCGTCTCGGCTCTGCCAGAAGGCAGCGGCCAGGCCCATGAGCGCGTATTCCATGTTTGAGTCTTCGTTGCAGACGTCGCCGCTGGGAACGTCAGAAATGGCGCCATCGGGGTCCTGTTGGTTGAGGATGAAATCGGCGATGCGAACGGCCACGTCGCTGTAGTCTCTCCTGGCGCCAGGTTGCCCCGCCGCAGTGTCCGTGGCTATGACCACGTCGCCGATGACCGGCAGCAGCAGAACCGCACACATCGGGATGCTCCTCAGCATGGCCAGAGCCTCTCCGCGTCGCGCCCGGCGTTTTGCCCCGGAAAGAGAATCCTTCCGTTTGATCGAGCGGTATTCGCTTCGTCCAGGACCGACGCGCCTTGCTCATTATGGACGGAATCTGATTCCGGCCTCAAGCCCCGGATTTCCGCATCTTCTCAGGCAGGCCGGTTCGGATGTTCTGGCCACCTACCAGGCCTTTGGCACTCGTGCGATGCCAAGCCGGAAGCCATTGTCCCTGCCGCAGTTGGGTCGGCAATCGAAAAAAGACGCAGCTCTCATCATCCTCTCCTGATCCGGGCGTGGGTTCTTGATCACGCTACGAGCAGCCCGTCCACGTTTCTCAGCAATCGGAGCGATCTCGGATCATCATGCCCAACCAGACGACTGCGCGCCAACGCCTTGAGAACGCCGAAAAAGAGGAAGTGAATAAGGTTCCTGTAGTGGGAAAGGATGGTTTTGACACTGCTTCCAGGTGTTGCTCTGCGCGCACCCCATCTCCCGCACGCATGGTTCTGTGAGGGGCGAGCGAGAACTGCCCCATGGTCGGAATCCCGTGGCGCCGCCGAGAAACCAGGCGGAAACGGAGAACGCAAACGCCGAACCGCAGCGGTGGTAGAAACTCGTCCACTCGGCCTATATCCCTACGAGGCCACCAAGCTCTCGTGCGGCATCGTTGGTGTCGCAGTTGAGATGCGGTTGAGAGATTGCCACCCCCAAGTCTCATCCAAGGCGTCAAGCCCGACCCTTGCAGCCGCCATGCGCAACGAGTTCGGGGCCGACTCCAGGCTGTTCGAAAGACTCCTGCCCGCAAGCGTTTCGGCGCTGTGAGACATGGCTCAGTGCCAGTTGAGTTGTACAAGGGCTGTACATGGAAGTGTTTCTTGAGCGGTATATGCGAGTGTCGCCAGCGTGCTTCGAATGGCCTAAGTGTTGGTTCTTCAATCTCTAAGCCCAATGTTTTCAATGGCCCTTCGTTCGCCTTCTAATCCGACGGTCGGAGGTTCAAGTCCTCCCGGGCGCGCCATTGAGAACAGCGAACTTGCGCAAGCATCGACCGTCGGATTTCATATCCGACGGTCGCAGGTTCAATTCCTGCCGGGCGCGCCATTCAAAATAAAGGACTTACGCGACGCATGGCAACAAGCGAAAAATGCTCTAGGTAGCGTGCTAGGTAGCACCCGCCCCCGCCGCCCGGACTCCCCCGCCGCCCGGACTCCCCCGGCTGCGTGCGTGTTTTCAGAGAAGCGGGGCGACGAATTCCCTCCACAACCAGACCAACCCGGCCACAAGCAGCCGGATTGCCCCCCCCCACAGCATCCGCTGAACGAAACCCTCGTGTGATCGCATGTGCGTTTTCCCTGGACAAAAGAAGGGTGATTGAGCATGTTCAAGATCGCAAAGTCGAGCGTCGGCGATGGTCGTCACGCTGTGTCCCGGTCGCGAAGCAGATAGTACCGTCGCGCGCCCATGCGATTCCCGGAATATAAGGTCTATTGATAGAGAACGCCGCCGGGTGTCGCAAGACGTTCTTTTTTGTGGAAATTCTCAAATCTTTCGCCTATCCTACGCATAGAGAAATGTCGAATTGGAGGCGGGGCCAATGCGATCCAAGCGTCCCATGCAGTTCAAACTCGCACCCGACAAAGCCGCGGCAGTTGCAGTCCTCTTCATCAAGAAGACGGGCGTTCAAGGCAAGAAGATCAAGTACATGAAGTTGCTGAAACTCATGTATTTTCTGGATCGGATGGCATTGCTGAGGTGGGGTCATCCCATCGTGGGCGGTCAGTACGTCTCAATGGACTACGGACCCGTTCTCAGTGAAGTCCTTGACATGATCAAGCGCAGAGGTTCTTCGAGTGAATGGGAAAGTTGTGTCTCTGAACCGTTTGACGATCACTGGGTCCGTCTCAAGGGTGACAATGATCTGCTCTGCTTGAGTGAGGCTGAAGAACGACTTGCAATGGAGATAGCCCGCAAATTTGGGCGCCATTCCGAATTTCAACTGTCTTCGCTCTCGCATGAGGTATGCCCGGAATGGCAAGATCCAAGCGGCTCGTCAAGACCAATTGCATGCGAGTCGATTCTCAAAGCTGCGAATAAGTCGTCTGCGCAGATCCTGGAAATTCAAAAGGACGCAGCCGAAACGGAGATGATGAGAAGCATCATGGAGAGCGCATAATGCCTCTTGCGCGGGGTGACACTTTCAAATCCGATCCCAAGTCTGTCGACGGAGAGAGACACTTGTGGATTATCGTGTTTGATCCACTGGTGAATGGGAATAAGACTCTGGCGTTAAACATCTCAACTTTCGACAATATGACGTGCCTTGATGACAGTTGCGTCCTAGATCCGTCCGAGTTTGCCCCCCACCCGGAATTCGACCGCAAAAGTTACGTGAGATACGACAAAGCCATGTACGGCTCAGCCGATGGGGTTGAAGCCAACATCATATGCGGGGTGCTGATCCGGCATCCTGCTTTCGATCAAAAGGCCATACCATTGATCTTGGAGGGTGCGCTCAGGTCTAAGTATCTTAGAAGAGACCTTCGCCCGTTAATTCAAGATGAACTGAAACGCATTCGAGCCGCGTCACATCCGCCACGTGTTACTCCGCCACATGACCGCCCAGACCAGCCCGCGCGCCGCCAGAACCGTGAGGGACCGGACGGCCCATGAGTCGGGTCAGGCTGTGATCGTCGATCCTATGCGCCCTGGACGCGCTCTGCATAGGCCCTCATCGTCTTCTCGCCCTGTTCCTTCTTCCAAGTCGCAATGGCCCAAGACCAGAAGCCCCACTCCCGATCCGCAAGCCAATCGGCGCCCAGCTCTTCCCTATCCTCGGCGTAGGCGGCCAGCCGCTCTTTGTCTGACGCCGCCGCCAGCGCCGGCGCCTGATAGTCGGGTATCCGCGCCTGCAACTCAGGATGCTGAATTTTGAGAAGACAGTGCGCCAACTCGTGGCCGATGGTGCGCAGGGCCACGGGGACGGGGATCTCCAGTAGGGCTTCGCAAAATCGCATCCGCCGATCACCCGCCTCAGCTAAGGAAAACCAATCCCGCCCTTCCCACGTCGGCGCCAGCTCAATCCACGGAATCAGCGGCCCGACCTTTTTCATCTGGGCGCGCATCTCCGGCGATTCTTCCCTTTCCGAGGAGACTTGCAGCCTGCGCCAGTGATCTTGAATCTCGCTCACTGCGGACCTATGGAATTTCGTCGGCCCGCGCGGGATCTTGCCCAAAGCCTCAAGCCACAGGCGCGCGAACCGCCGGCCCTTCTCGCGGTCATGGAAGCGCAACGTGGCGTATCCTAAAATCAGCGGGATCTCATAGTTGCGCAATTCGTCGAGAGGCAATCTTGTTAAGTCGAGCATGTCACCCTCCAGGGATTACGGCGTCAGGATTCTTTTTCCAATCGTCCGTATACCGGGTGATTGTTTCAGCAATGGCTTTCACCTGTTCCCAATCGGGCCGAATATGTACCCCGAAAATTCGATTCCCGGCGAAGAGTGAGTAATCCCAACGGAAATCGAACGTGGCGACATAGCTTCCATTCCAATAGCCCGTAGCCATTGCAATGTGTTCCTTGGCAGAGGCGAGATAGTTTGTGCCCGCCGCCAAGTCGCCGAATGCAGGAATCAGGATCAATTTCTCTCCCGTGTAACCGGGATTGGCGCAGACCCATTGAATGATTTCAGTAAGGTCCGCCGTCCCTCTTTCATAGTGGACGCCGTTGACTACAACGTCCACGAGAGTGATTTCGAGGCCGATTCCCGCCGGCCGAATTGTAACAAGGGCTGGAATCGTGGCGTCAGCCAAGGCCCAGAATGCGCTGACTTTGACGTGGGTCTGATAACCGGGTATTGTGGATTCCTGAAGCTCGCCCAAGACCGTCCATCGGCGCTCGTCTGTTCTAATAGCATTCGTCAACTCGAAAGATGCAACCGCGCAATCGACTTCCAAAGCGTTCCAACCGCCGGGGGGCGTCACTTCCCAGCCTTGAAGGAAGCATGTATAGAACCAAGTCGGATTGACTGTCAGGTCATCGGCGGGTCCGCAGCCGTCCTTGTAACTATCCGGCGGCGTCTCTTCAACAAACCAGCCAGCCGTGCCAGTTCCTTCATAGGCCGTTCCCTCAAAAGGGTCTTTCAAGACCAGATCGTCCCGCGTGAAGTTCTTTGGCACGTCTTCCACAAGAGGAATCTTTACTTGGACATCCGCCGGTTTCCAATAGGGATAGCTTGCTCCGTAGGCTTCTCTCGAATACACGGACAACAAGAGATTATATGCACTAACTAATTGCCCCACTGCGATCCATGCCATTGTCATGCCTCCAAAGAGATAGTTTCCACGCCTGGCGCAACAAGTTCGTGGCCCAACGTGTCATATACGCGGACGCCTGTATAATGCTCCGCTTTCGGTTTTGTCAGATCCGCAATCGCCAAGGATACGCCCGGCGGCAAGAGCGGGCGCAGTTGCTTGCACATTCCGCTGAGAAACTTCTCGAATAACCCTTCCACGCGGCGGGCCATTCGTTCGGCGTCATAGCACCATAGAACTTTGATGGACGTTCTTACTTCGATTGCTTCAAGTGAACCAAGGATACTTTGAGGATAGGCCCGACTCTTGTACTGTCCCATTTCAATCTGGCAAACCTCGCCCTCTATCACAAGGAAAGCTCTCTCGAATCGGCATAGTCCTTGAATCTCGCGAAAGAACCGTTCTCTTCCACTCGTCAATGAGCTAACCAAGTCCGCAATGGTCTTTCGCTCAATCGTGATTCGAGGATTTTCCCACGAGCCAAAGCCCTTTAGTGAGTAGTCGCCCACAGGCAAGCCAACCACTTCCACGGGATACTTAGTGATCGGAAGTGGTTGTTGTTCCCTGCTATCTTGCAAGACGGTGACGGCCAGCGGGATCTTCATACGGCGTCCTTAGAAGGGCAAGTCGTTGCTTTCATCAGCCGGAGAAAGATGTTCCGAGAACGCCGCCGCCTCTTCTTCATTCCTTGGCCATCTGCATTTTTCATGGCAGACCGGATCGGCTGTCCTGTGGTCACACGTACGCTCGTCTACGTGCTCGCATCCGTGACAAATGCCGATACTCCGAATATCGTTTTCTGTTTGAATAATGACGTGCACGATAGACTCCTTCTCGCTTTTGGTTTTGCTGATTCAGAGTGTTCGCACTTCCACGCCTTGCTCAGTCCAGACGTGGACCTTTTCGAGAAATTGCCGACGTTCGCGCGGTTGCGCCCGCTTCTCTGTCGACGGGCGAGAGATGCCGGTCACACGGCGTGGCCTTGGCTTTGGCTCCGGCCTCGACTTAATTGGCTCCGACTTCGGTCCGCGACGCGGCCCGGCCAAAGTCCTGCGCCAATGTTGGAATGTTAGTGATCTTCCCATGGGGCGGTCTTTGAAGTTACTCCTGAAAGATCCCCCAGGCCGCCGGACGAATCGAACGGCCCAGGGGCTTTCCCTGCAAGGGACATTTAGAGAAGTCCCTGGAGACGCATTGTAACCATCGTGAGTGACAAACAAACACGAACTTCCTCTTTACTCCGTGGACACGCATGCATGCATCTCTTCATCACCTCGGCAGACAGGCCGCGTTCGGTCGCTTCCGAAATGATATATTCTAAAATTTCAGTCTCATTCGGGCCAGATGATTTCGCTTCGCCCGCCGCCGCCTCGCCGCCAAAAGTCGCACTCAACAAACCGCCGGGGTTTGCGGCTGGCACGCTAACAACATCGCAAGCAAACAACACCTTCAAACGTACGTGGCGGAAGTTTGAAGTGTTCGCAGGGTCGGGGCTTACAAAACCTTTGGCTCCAACGTGCTCCATCAAGAATTGGTTTTCGTCCGTCGGGGATCGGTCAAATACTATGGACAAACCGAACAGTTCCGGCGCTTCTTCCGCGAGTGCCAACACAAAATCAGTCAAGTTTCCACCGGGCGCGGATCGGGCTGTTTTCAAGAGTTCCAAATCGCCGATGGTCCTATTATCTCGCCTGCGAAATCTGACGAGTTTGCCAATGGTTTTTGCGGCGCCCTCATTTGCAGCGGGATGATCCAGCCGGGACACAATACCGTTTGGTGCAGCATTGCCTAGTTGTTCAACGGAATTCAGTGTGGTTTCATCGATCCAAAGTTTATGGCCGAGTAGTTCGCCGGTCGTCATAATACTCACGCCGGAAATTCGAAGATGCTGCCGATCCACCCGGAGATCGGATGCGATACCGACAGCTAGGGTGACTACATTGCTCTTGTTCATGCTAGAACCTCCTGTTCAATTTGAATCAGAGCCGGCGACCAATCGAGCCAGCTTCGGCTCGTGCTCGTCGGTGTGGCCGCGATGCCGTGCGCCTTCAACTCGCCCAAAACGTAGGCCTTCCACCGCTGTGAGTCGGATGTGCCGGAGCTCACGCCGTCCATTTTGCGGACACCCTGAAGACTCAGCGTTTCGCTCTTGGCGATCTGCCCGGTGGCGCGCAACCAAGACACACCTCCATGAATACAAACCCGCTCGATGTGTTCCGCTTGCTCAGTCGCTTTCGTTTTCCGAGTGCGCCAGTCAGTTAAGATGCTTTGCCCGGCCGCGCGGTCAATCGTGGTAGCCGGATCGGTGAGCAACAACTCGAATTCGTCAGGACTGCCGGCGAAGAAGCACAACGAAACGCGGTCTTCGAACCGCGCCAGATCCGCCTCGCGAAGGGCGTCGGCAATGCGTGTTTCGTATTCTTCTGCCTTTGCTTGAACTTCCGCGAGTCGGGCGCGGGCTTCTTCCAATGTCGGCTCAAGATTTTGGCACGCGCCACGAAATTGGTCGGCGTCAAATTCGAGCGCCGAGGGCCGAAGAGATAGTTCCGCACAGACCGCCGCGCCATGACGCTTTGCCAGTTCGGAGAGAAGACTTCGTTGCACGTCAACCGCCGTGCGCGCTGCCATGACCGCTTGGCACCCTTTCGTGTTCTTCAATTCCCTGCCTTCCACGATGGCCGATGCAGCCGACACCCCGGCCTCTGCCAGCGCGGACTCCGCTTCGCTTTCGAGCCGATGGAGTTCTTCCAGGCCGCCAACGACCAGCCGCCCCAAGTGTTGGGCTTCAGCGGTTGCTACTTGATAACCCTCTGCCTCAGACATGATTTATCATCTCCTGTTTGGTTTCAACGCCGTCATGGGCGGCGTTGTCCTTCTCCGCGCTCGCGGGAGGCTTTTCTATCCACGCTGGGCCCCTGCCGGGCGCGGCGCTGTCGAAAATCACCTTCCCGGTGCCGTCCGTGATGACCTGCCTCAGCGGACGAGGCGTGGGGAACGGGCCATAGGTCTTCCGAACCGATGGTCTCAGCTTCTCTGCCATTTCATTTTCTCCTCTCAGATTCCCGGCGCAAAACGCCGTTGTTGCCATTCCCAAACCCCTGATTCCCGCCTGAACCGTGATTTCACGGTAGCAAGGGAAGGGGCAATTTGAGGTGAAATTCTCTGACGACGAAACATACGGACACGCCTCTTTCTTTGGGCTGGACAGGACCCGTCGATTTCTTGACGCTCGCCAATGCCTTGACGCTTCTGTGCATCGGTTTACCCACCCAGGGGGGTGCCCATTCGCTATGGAATATGCCGTCTTACCCGCGTCATCTTGTCGCACCCCGACGCGCCGATGTAGGTCGGCCATGACCTGTTCGACGATACCGCCAGCCTGAATCACATGACAGCGCCCTCCGTAGACTCTCGACCGCCACCGGCGGCGCGGGATGGCACCGCGAGCACAGACGGCCTGATGGCAAGATCCAGAACGACGTCGACCCGCAGCACGAGCAAGGCGGCAAGGTGTGCATCCGGCCAACCAGATCCCGAATCGCTTCGGCCAAGCCAGCGTCAAGACAGGCCGATGGCCAGACGAAGATCCCGCCGTTGACCTCACAGAGCACACCGCCAGCGGCATAGACAGCGGCCACAGGATCTGACGCGGACGGCGGCGATTGCACTTCCACGGCTTGCATCTGTCGCCTAATCGCTTCGAGAGCGTTCATCGCATCCTCCCCTTTGCTCCATGTCGGATATGACGCATATGACGCGACTTTCGTACTTCCCTCTCACATATATATGTGCGCGCGTCCGGGGAGAAGTGTAGTGGCAGCGTCATATACGTCATATGCATCATCATCGAACCTCAACCCATACGCCGACAAAGCCCCGGATGACGCCGCCGGCAGCCGTACACCACCGGTCGGTTGCCACGCCCAGGCGCTGGAGCTCACGAGTCATGCGGTTACGGCTCATGGCCTCGTGCCCAGATTCGTTGCACCAAGCGCGGTAGTCGGTGTAGACCGTCTCCCCCGGAATACGCGCCCCAGGACGGTCGACCAGCCGCTCTTCGCGCCAGGCCTGAAGCGGGTTGCACTCCCGGCGATAGGCTTCGAGTTCGGCCTTGATCCGGTCGGACAGATCGAAGTGGCCACGGGCCGACAGGCGCCGTAGACCTTCGAGTGACCAATTCAAGATCCCGGGCAGCTCCGCCAGCAGTTTCTCGTCGAGATTCCGGTCTTGCTCTTGCTCGTCGAATTCGCGGGGAAAGCGAATCGGAATCAGCCGGCGCCAGACGCCATTTGACCGGTCGTTAATGTGCGGCGGGTTGTTCGTGGCAAAAACGAATCGGGCCACGTTCCGCATAGTGAAGGGATCGCGGCCCTTACGCTCGACTTCTACGGTGTCGCCGGAAATCAGGGACTTGACCCAACCCTCATCGATATCGTGGGCGAGCTCCATTTCCGGCAAGACGTTCAACAGCTTCCCTTGTAATGCGGCTGTCGGAAACGTGCGGTCGCTGCGCAGGGCGGACAGGGCCACGCCAGCCACGTTCACCCGGCCTAGAAGGTTCTCCTGAATGCGTACCACGCGGCCCTTCCCGTTGCCGCCCTCGCCGATGTACACCACCGCCTTCTCTTGAGAAGAGTCGGGGATAAGCGAGTATCCAAACCACTCTTGCAGCAGCTCTCGCGCGGCTGGATCATCGGGGAGCACTTCTATTAAGAACCTCTGAAAACGCGGATAGGTAGCTGTAGCGTCGTATGTCACGGGGAGAAGGTTGCGGCAACGGAAACGCGGATCGTGCGCCAAGAGATCCGACATTGCGACATTGAGCATTCCGTTCTGGCAGGCAATCAGGATCGCGCCATCGGTCTGAGGTTCATCAAAGAACGCGCTGGATTGCCACGTCAGGTTTTCCAACAGCCGCATGGCGTCGGCGAGATTAGAGCGCCGCGCCGACGTCCCCGCCATCGTAATGGCCCGGCTCTCGAGCTGGTGCAGATCGCGTTCCACATAGACCCGGCCATCAAAATCCCAAAAGGCCCCCGTCGTGAAAATGAGATAGGGATATTCATTACAAATTGCCTCAGCCACCCGGAGCGGGATGAGCTTCCCGGCCTCGTCGAACACATTCACCTCATATTGGCATGCGGACTTGGTGATCCCGTCGAGATCCTTATCTGGCATAGGCGGGACGCACCGTGCGTTTGCAGCCGTCAGTCCCGCTCGAATTTCCAGCGCCTCCAAACCTTTAGAGCGGAGGGAGCACGCTAGACGAAACAATGTTTGACCCCGCCGCCCGTCAGGGATCTGGCCTTCAATCTTGAGCGGTGCCTTATGGCCATTGCTCTCCGCGCCCGCGCGCATTAGATCGGCCAACCATGCCGGCATGAGCGCCAGAGGCACGTCGGCGGGATGCTTCAGCCATTCGTACGATCGCCCGTTGGCGTGAATGCTCCCTGGCGCAACGATGGACCCCCGGTCGTTCTTAACATCCAGACCGGGGAGGAATTTCGTGTCGTTGTTGATGCCTGCCTGATAGTGGAAATAGTAATGCCGCCCACCGCCGCCCGTTCGCACCATCGGCGTCTCAGGGAGCGGCCCGTGCTTCGCTTCGAGCTCCGCCAGCGTGCGTTGTCCCTCTTCCCCGTCGATGTCGAGTATGGTGAGACCCGACACCGCGCCAGTGACAATCGCCGGATTCGCTGTAGGAAAATTCTGCCACCATCCCCGAATCATCTCCCGGTCGGTAGTGGCCACGTCGGGCCAATTATCAAGTATCCCACGTTTACCATTGACGGGGTGGACACAAAATCCCATTTCGGCGAGCGCCAAAGCATGATCACACTTCGGGTTTGTGGCCGTCAGGGTTTCCATCGTCAGGCCCTCGCCGGCTGGTCGCTCGTGGACCGGCGCGCCCCGGCCTCGGCGTACTCTTCCAACTCATCTTGTTTATATCTGACCGCGCCTTTGAACTTGTGATAAACAGGCCCGCCCCCGCGCGTCCTCCACGACTCCAACGTTGCCTTTGACAACCCAAGGAAGTTCGCGGCCTCCTTGGTTTTAACATAAGCTTGCAATGTATCCGACATCCTCCGCTCCTTTCATGGCGTGCTAGATAGACTATGCCGCAAGCGGTGGATGGTTGTCAAGCTATTTTTCAACCTAAGTTAGTATCATTGAAATCGCGTTTAGCCCGTTTCAAAGATACAAGCGCGATTCAAGAGAGGGCCGAGGGGAAAACGACTTATCGTCGCGGGGATTTGGAAATCAGTCTCTGGACTTCTGCGATGTCATCATGGATCGTCTTTTCAGTTGTCTCACATACGATTTCTTGGAGAACGAACGCGATAATCGCTTCGCGTTCCGCGGCGTCCTTGACATCGGCCACTTGGAGCGCGTCACTCATGGCGAAGTGAACGCAGTTCGCCGGATAAACCGACGTGGCACGGCCTGACGCGGCCCGTCTCTGGCCAATGGCCAAGATGAATCGTGATTTGAGCGAATGCAAAATCTCATGGCGCGCCTGGTGGGTCTTGAAAATGCCTCGCTCCTCGAATGCTCTCAGGAGATGGCCATATCGCTCCCCAATGAACACAGCCGCAAGCCGGCGCGTATCGGGGTCGGGAGGAATGCACGCGAGGGAAAGCCATGCGGAATCTGTATCCGCGTAGCGGGTCTTGTAGTAATCATAAACCGGCTGGAGGAGTTTCATTTCCCGCCGATACCCTTCCACCTGTTCCTTGGACAGGTCGTTGTCCCTTTTGGCGCCGCGACAGACGGCCAGAAGCATCAGGCAGTGCACCACTTCATCAGATAGGCATGATTTACTCGCTCGCCTCTGGATCTTCGCGCGAATCGTCGCCAATGCTTCGGCCTGACAATGGCCAGCAAGTCGTTCGGCAAAGAAGCCTTCGGGATGGTCTATCGGTTCTTGTTTAATTGTGATAAGGGTCTTCACGGCGCGCCTCCGCTTGCGCAATGTGTTCTCCGCTTTGGGGAAAAGGGGCGTGGCAAGTGCGGAGAGACTCGCCCCGGCGGGTTATAAAGCCGCCGGTCGCCCCCGATGGTTACACTACCGCTTTCGTGGCCTATTGGTCAAGTCCTTTGCCCCTCGCGCCGCCATCAACCCCCGCGTCCAATTTGCCAACGGCGTCCCTCAATTCCTCCGCGTTCACGCTGACATATATCTGTGTCGTTGCGACGCTTCCATGACCCATCAAAGATCGTATCTCCACAATGTCCACGCCCCGCCGATGCAACCCTGTTCCAAAACTATGTCGCAAGGCATGCGGATGGCCCTTGATGGCGGCGATTCCCGCCTTCCTGGCGTGCTTGGCCAGCGCCTTCTCCACCCCCCTTGGGGAAAGGGTTTTCAGCAAGTAGCTGATGAATAGGCTACCCGTCTTCCCGCCGGGTCGGACTTCTAGGTATTTTTGAAGCGCATCCGACAGCCCCTGATTCAACGGGATGGGTCGCTGTTTTCTACCCTTGCCATTTATCAACATCGTGCGATTGACGAAATCCACGTCGTCCACGCCGAGATTGATAAGCTCTTGCAACCTCAATCCTCCGAAGGCGAAGGCCGCCAGCATCGCCGCGTCTCTTCGCCCAAGCCACGTTCCCATGTCAGGAATCGAAAGCAACCGATCCAATTCGTCTTCCGTGAGGTAAACCGGCAGATTGTAGGGTCGTTTTGGATTAGCAAACCCGCGCGCCGGACTGACCGCAAGATGGCCGATGCGGACACCATAGGCGAGGAAACCTCGAATACTGGATAGGGCGCGGGTTGTGGTGATCGCCCCGCACCCTCGGCGGTGCAGTTTCTCAAGAAACCCCGAAATGGTTTCAGGCCTGATTTGCTGGACTGTCGGCGCGGGTCCCCCGGATTCTTCCATGAAGGAACGAAATCGGCCCAGATCATAGACATAGGCCGCGATGGTCTTCGGAGACAATCCTTTGACCGCGGCCAGGTAGCTCTCATATTCGTCAATCGCTTCGGCAAGAGATTTGGGCGGACCCGACTCGACTTCGGCGCCCTTGCCCGCCGCCCGCAGATCCTCAATGGTTTTGGTCAGGATTTTGATCTGGCGGACGAGCGCCGCCAGCATCGTGTTTTCAGTCTTGCCCTCGCCGGGGCGTTTCGATACGGTTTTCCTCACGGTCGGACCCTCCTCTTTAGGGTTTGACCCAGGCCCCGTTTGGAGTTCTAGCTCCGTTCGGGGCCGCTTTTCTACCAGCCAAAAGCCGGTAGGGTGTAAGTGTCAGGCCTCCTCTCTATCGTCGATTGTGGAGGCTCTCAGGCCCCTTTTCCCGCCTCTTTCGCCTCTTCCCGCGCGCCCGGCGTGGCGTCCACGATCTCAGCGCCATCCATTTCCATCATGGCCTTGATGGTCTTCCCTATGAGTTCGGCGGCCGCGTGGAGCGGGTCGTTTTGAAGGTTGGCGTATCGGGCAGTCGTTTGCGGAACCGTATGGCCCATGAGAGCGCCAATGATCGGCAATCCCAGGCCCAGCCCCGCCGCCGTGCCGCCGTAGACGTGGCGCATATCGTGGATGTTGAAATCCGCCAGTTTCGCCGCGTCGCAAATCGTCTTCCACGGCTTCGCGGGATTCGTCAACGGCTCCCCCCTCTTCCGGCCTGGAATGACCCAGCCGGACGGATGGCGTTCGATCCGGTCAAGGACTTCGATGGCCGCTTCGGAGAGTACAACGTCTTTCGGCCCGGTCTTGCTATCCCTGAGATGAAGCGTCTTGTTTGCCGGGTCGTAATCTTCCCACCGCAGGCCACGGATTTCGCCGCTCCTCATGCCGGTGAACAGCGCCACTCGGAAGAAGTCGATGGACGCCTGGGGGACCAGTCTCTTTTCTTCATGGTCCTTGAGCGCCCGCGCCAGCCGGATCATCTCCTCGGGGCTGAGGAACCGCCGGCGCGCCGTCTCCCGGAACCGTTTGACGAGCCGACACGGATTCGAAGCGTCTTTGCGCAGCCCCATGAGCTCGGCCACATTCATCATCTTAGAGAGGCAAGACAAGACACGGTTGGCTGTTATAGGCTTTTCGGCTATGCTCTCCTGGAGCCGGAGAACGTCGCCCCGGTGAATGGCGTTGACGCGCATCTTCCCCAGCGCCGGCTTGATGTACTTGCTGAGATACCATTCGTCATCCTTCACGCTCCGGGGCTTCTTGTGGCGCTTGGCGTAATTGTCGATGTAGTGCTGCGCGAATTCCTGAAGGGTCTGGACCTTCCGCGCCTTCTGGCGTTCGAGGGAAACGTCTTGACCCTGGTCCGCCGCTGAGAGAATCCTCCGCGCCTCCCTCCGCGCCTCTTCCACCGTCATGCGGCCATAGACTCCGACCAGTGGACGCCGTTGCTGCATTCCAATCCGGTAATAGGCCAGAAACGACCGCTTCCCCTTGGGCGTGACTTTGACCGCGAAGCCCGGCGTCTCGGAATCCCAGACGATGATGTCCTTGTCCGCCGGCTTGAGAGAGTCGATCAGGGTCTTCGTGAGTTTCGCTTTCATCGCTTGCCCCCGCTCTAGGTAGCGTTCAAGTAGCAGACATTAGCAAACACGCGCAAAGATGTCAAACAAAATCGAAGGCGCGGTCGCTGTGAAGTGCGAAAAAGCCAAGGAAATCGGGCCTTTTCGTGACAACTTACAAGGTATGGCAAAACCTAGCAAAGGTAGCGGAATCGGATTTCATATCCGATTGCCGGAAAGATTCCGGCAAAATCCAATGGGCCTCTTCCACAAGGCTAAGACGCGATGATCCCCCGCCGTGGACCGAGCCCAGCCGGGGAATGTGGTGACGCGCCGTGACCGTCCGCGGCGCATGGCCCAGGTATTGCTCAACGACATCGGTGAGCAGGCCTTCGCGCGCCTCGAAGGTCGGCAGACAATTGCGCAAGTCCTTCGGCTGCCATTCCAGGCGAGGATTCCAGGCGTCCATCGATTCGCGCAACAGGACGAGAACACTCGACCAGTCTTTCCGATCGGCGAGGACTCCACGATTCAGCGACGACCACCTATTGGACCCGCGGCCCTGCTTTATGCCTGGATTTCACGGAGCATTTCACGTTAGATACCGAAACCTTGAAGCTGATCTCAAAGCCCAAACCGCTATGGGAACGGGGGGGCCATGCTCAATCGTTGTGGACAGTTGTTGTTGGTCGTCTGCATTACACTACAGTGGGTCTCGATCTCCATCGCCTCAGAGGGAGCGGAATGGCCGGGGTTCCGAGGGCCGAGTCGCGATGGCAGGAGTTCCGATACGGGACTGCTCAAGGAATGGCCCGCCGGCGGGCCGAAGCTTCTCTGGAAGGCCGCGGACATCGGCAAGGGCTTTTCGAGCGTCGTGGTCAGCCGCGGGACGGTGTTTTTCACCGGCGACGTGAGCGACACCCTGACGCTTTTCGCCTTCGACCTGGAGGGCAAACCCAGATGGCAAGCGCCGGCTGGCCTGTCGTGGACCAGCGATCCCGGCGGGGCGCGATCTACGCCAACCGTCGATGGGGACAACGTCTATCTCCTTTCCGGGACGGGCGTCTTCGGCTGCTACGATGCCGGGAGCGGCGCTCGCCGGTGGTCCCGGGAGATGAAGGAATTCGGCGGCAAGCCGGGCGGCTGGGGATACGCCGAATCGCCGCTGGCATTCGGCGACTCGGTGATCGTCAAGCCCGGCGGGGACAAGTGCATTGTCGCGCTCGACAAGACGAACGGACGGGAGGTCTGGGCCACCCAGGGCTACTCCGCCGGTCCGGAATATAGCTCATGCCTTCTGTTCACTCACGACAACACGCCCATGATCGTCACAGGAACCAAGGCCGGGCTGGTGTGCCTCAACGCCCGGACCGGGGAGGTCTTATGGTCCAACGACTTCTGCGCGGACAACACGGCCAATTGCCCGACGCCCGCCTATTCGGATGGCTATGTGTTCTGGGCAAACGGCTACGACAAGGGCGGCATTTGCATGAAACTCGAACCTGGCGGAAAAGCCTCTCCCGTCTGGACCACAAAGGACATGGTCTGTCACCACGGCGGATATATCATAGATTGGGGCCATATCTACGGCGACAACGGCGGGGGCGTATCGTGCCTGGAACTGAAGACGGGGACGCTGAAATGGAAGGCCCCCGCCATGGGCAAGGGATCGTTGTGCTGGGCCGACGATATGTTATACCTATTCAGTGAGAATGGCGGCCAGGCGGCCCTCGCGACCTGTTCGCCGAACGGACTGGAGATCAAAGGAAAGGTCAAGGTCGAAGGCCAGGGTCCCAGTTGGGCGCATCCAGTCGTCGTTGGAGGGAGGTTATATCTCCGATATGACACGAACCTCTACTGCTTCAACGTGAAGGCGGAATCGTGAGAGGGGGAAATGATGAAGGCGCGAAATACTCTTCTATTCCTGGCGCTGACCGCTAGCGTCGCCGTGCAAGCCCAGACCCCGTTTCGAGAGCAACTGAATGCCTCGCCCTTCAAGATCTCCTATGAGTGCTATGTTGACAACAACTGGGAGATCTTCGTCGTGAAGGCCGACGGGTCGAACCCCGTGAATCTCACGAATACGGCCGATGAGCACGAACACTATCCGCAAGTGTCGCCCGACGGCTCAAAGATCTGCTTCCTGGCGGATCAGGGGGAAGGTCGAGAGGTCATCCGTAGCCTGTATGTCATGGATGCGGACGGCAAGAACCGGACGAAACTGGCGGCGCGAGCGCGCGAGCCATTCTGGGCCCCGGCTGGCAAGACCATTGGCTATCTGCCGCAGGAGTACCCCAAGTTCAGCGTGACCGATTACTATACGGAGGGGATGGCGTTCTATGATCTGACGACCGGCAAGGCAGAACCGCACCCGAACAGTGCAAACTTGCATCACTTGTACTGCCCGTCCTATTCCAGGAACGGCAAGTGGATCGTGGCGACCGTGCACGCCGGCATGGGCGTGGATCACGGAACCTTGCTGATCGAAGCGCACGGCGACAAGGTGATCAACCTGAACATCCCTGGTTGCCGCCCCTGCCTGAGCCCGGACGGCAAACAAATCGCCTGGGGCGCTGGCGATCACGAGATTGCGGTCGCGCCGATCGACCTGGACGCGGACGAGCCGGCCGTTGGGCCGCGCCGCCTCCGCATCAAGAGCGACAAGGAAACCAAGATCTATCACGTGGACTGGTCCCCGGACAGCCGGTTTCTCTGCTTCAGCCGCGGGCCCGACGGAAAAGGCGACCCGAGCAAGCCGGGGACTTTTCAGGCGGCGTGCGAGATCGTGGGTGTATATGCGGCGGGCTGGGATCTCTGCGCCGTTTCCGCGGAACGGGAGGGCGTTTTCGATCTCAACAGCGCCACCGACGCCGATGTCCTCCCGTTGACTTCGGATGGGCGCAGCAACAAGGAACCTGCGTGGTTTTTGCCCAACGGACCGCCAAAGGAGTAAAAAATGCCGCCCATTCGTTATTCTTTGCTGGCGGCCGCTGTGGCTATAATGGCCTGCAACAAGCCCGGTCAGGATTCGCGGGGAGCGGAGGAGTCCAATTCCGTCCGCGTCACTGAGATTATGACCAAGTCGGGCGTCGTCATGGTCTACGTGCCCGGCGGCGAATTCCTGATGGGAGATGAGCACGGCAATCCGGATGAATCTCCGGCCCACAAGATGACGGTCAGCGGTTTTCTCATGGACAAATTCGAGGCGACGCACGAGATGTTCAAGAAGGCGCAGCTGCCTGACCCCTCGCACTGGCAGGACAACCCGAATCTGCCCGTCGAGCGCGTGCGCTGGCGCGACGCCAAGCAATACTGCAACGAACGCTCGCTCCAGGAGGGGCTGGCCCCTTGTTACAATGAGAAAACGGCCGATTGGGACTGCGACCACTCGGCTAACGGCTATCGCCTGCCCACCGAGGCGGAGTGGGAATACGCCTGCCGGGCGGGAACCGATGGCCCTTACGATTTCGGCGCGCCGGACCCGCTGCGCCTTTACGCCTGGTTCGCGGACAATGCTGACCAGAAGACGCATCCGGCGGGCCAGAAGAGACCGAACCGCTGGGGATTGCATGACATGTACGGCAACGTCTCCGAGTGGTGCGAGGATGTCTATGACCCCTCCTACTACAAGGACAGTCCGGCCGTCGACCCGCACGGCCCCCCGAACCCCGGCAAGGATGTCCGGCGCGTAATCCGCGGCGGCAGCTGGAAAGCGAGCGCGGACATGTGCCGGGCCACGTTCCGACAGGGAGAACGGACCGGCGATACGGACGCCTGTTTCCTCACCGACTTCTGCGGTTTTCGCTGCGTTCGGCGAGTCACGATGGAGGAACTCAAGCGCCTCAGGACCGCGGCGAGATAAAACACCCAGATTCAAGTCCTGGGACGTGCCGAGCGCCAGCGAGTCGAGTCTGCTTTCAGCGTTCGAACATCGCCTCTCACAAGGTGATCTGTTCTCATGAATGCCGCAAGACTTCTACTATGGGCGGCCCTCTTGTCGCTCCCCTCCATCCTTCCGGGCGCCGCGCCGAAGGCCGGCCGGATCGTCTTTTCCAGCAACAGATCGGGCGCCTGGCGCATCTGGGAGGTCAAGGCCGATGGGTCGGACCTAAAACAGATCATCAAACAGGACGGCGACGAGAGCGACGTCGACCCGATGTTCAGCCCCGACGGGAAGTCCATTTTGTTCAGTTCCACCCGCGGCGGGTCGACGGGCGTTTGGCGGATGGCGACGGATGGCTCCACGTCCGAGAGGATCTGCGACGGGGACCAAGCCGAATGGTCGCCGGACGGCTCCAGGATCGCGTTTCGCCGCAACGAGCGCGTTTTCACTCGTGATCTCAACGGCGGCCAGGAGAAGTCCGTCAGCCCCGAGGATTGGCCGCATTGTTCGGGGCCGGCCTGGAGTCCGGACGGCAAATCCATCGCCTTCGCCGCGCGGTGGGAAGGCGGCAACGGGATCTACGTGGCGCCAGCAGAAGGCGGCAAGCCTGCCAAGGTCTATGATCAGGAGGGCGCTTGCGAACCCCATTGGTCCCCGGATGGGGCGCGCATCGTGTATGAGACAGAGACTCACATTTGCACGATCAATCCGGATGGGACGAAGAATCGTCTCGTCACCTATTTCGGAGGCGTGCAGCGCTATGCCCGCTACAGCCCCGACGGGACGATGCTCGTTTTCTGTCAGGGCGTCTCGGAGCAAGGCCCCTGGGATATTTATGTCATTCCCGCAGCCGGCGGCACGCCGGAGAAACTCGTGGTAGGCAATTCGAATATGTATCCTCATTGGAGATGAAAGCGTCGGCAAGTATGCCACATAACGTTGCATTACTCCGGTGTCTTACCTTTCTTCTTGCCAGCCTTGTGGTTGCACCGGTATTCGCGCAGGACGAAACCCCATTCACCCAACTATTCGACACCCGCGTCTCTTCCGCTCAACCCCTTGGGGATGACGTGGTCGCCCTTCGAACGGGCTGGCAACTGGTCCCCGAGGACAACATCGATCACCGGTTCGCCGGGGACGCTGTGTTGTTGAACGACAAACTGGAGGTCATCCTAAGGGATCAGGGGCGCGGGGCGGAGGTGTACTCGAAAGGCCCCAGGGGCCTCGAGCGGCGAATTGCCATTAGTCACGCCGGCGTGGATTCGGCAATGGGCCAGCCGCTCGACGCCCTCAAGATCTTTGAGAACAACTCCGGCGCGGTGATGGTGGAAGCGTCGTTCAAAGACGCCAAGCCGGCGGCGCTGCGCTTTCGGCTCACCACCGGCGAATCGATTCTGGAGATTCGCCCCGGCGAAGGCGCCGCGTTTGTCACTGTTGAATCCAAGACCCGGTATGTGATTGTCCCCGATTTCTTCGGCGATGACCTGGTCTATGGCGCGGAATCCTTCACGGGCCGCGGCCTTCCGGCGGAGAACTTCTGGCTGAGTCTCCTCGATGGCGGCGACGCCATCGTGATGACGGTCTGCCAATCGAGTGAACAGAGAGTCTGGCTGGATGAAGCCAAAAGCCAGGCCTCTGGAGCCGACGAGCGCATCTGTTCCACGCGAATCGATTGCATCAAAGACAAGAGCATCTGGCTGGCCTTCCTCGAATCTCCCGGCATCTGGCGCGCCGCAAATGCGCCGGACAAGACCGAGCCGCCGTTCCCCGCGAAGTGGCGATGCAGCTTCGTTCGCGCGAATGGCGTCGCCGATTCGTGGGACGCCGGAGGCTCCATTCCTGACCAGGCCATGGGCCTTCACAAGGGACCGCTCATTACGTATCCGATCGACCGCGTCAGTTCGACTCCGCTTACGGCCGTCTGCCCCACGGATGTCATGCGGAACACCTTGGGCGTTGGCCCTTGTCAGTACATTTTGGCGGTTGAAGGTTTGTCGGCGGAAGGCGATCCTACGCCCAACAATGTGATGAACTGGGTGGAGAGGGAGTTCGAGCAGAACAAAGAGACGAAGGCCGCTGACGATATCAAGGCACGGTTGGAGCAAATGTCCGAGCATGTGGCTGAAGCCCACGCACGAATCGAGCGATACGCGGAATTTGCCGACCAGATCCGGAGCCAGTTGACCGACAAACCAGGCGCGGAGCCGTTCGTCTCGATCATAGATGACCTCGACCGGTTCGTCGCCGCGGGCCAGACCCCGGCGGCCTCGCCGGAGAGTGCCAGGGAGTTAGCGGCCGAGGTGGCGGCGCTCATAGGCAAAGAGGATGCCCTTCTTGCCTGCCAGCGCCTCGGCGAGCCATTGCGATCCATCGGCGCGATCCAGGATGGCGCGCTCGCGAGGTGCCGCACGGCGGTCAGGCGCCTGAGGGAAGAGAGCCGCACGATTGCCGTCAAGCAGTCGCGAGATGCGGCCCTCGCGCAAGAGGTCGAGGGCCGAGCGCACGAAATGCTACAGAAATCCGAGAGGTGAAGTGATGAAGACCCGGCGGATTCCGATTCTGACGTGCCTGGCCGCTCTTGCTTCCATCCCGGCCGCTTGGGCGGCGGGTGAAGCTTCCACGAATTCCTTCGGCAACCCCAGCTTCGAGTTGGGCAGAGATGGCTGGCAATTGGACAAAGCCGGAAAGACGGAGTGCCAGCTGGTCGTAGATGACAAGGACGCCGCGGACGGTCAGTACAGCGCTCTGCTGACGATGGGTCCGGCCGAAGAGTGGGGCGCGCAGTTCGGCCAGTCCTTTCCCGCCGGCGATATGGGGAAGACCTACACCTTCGCCGTCTTCGCCAAGAGTGTGAAAGGCCCCGTCGAGGTCACCCTTCAGGTTGAGCGTAGCGCCGAGCCATGCGACAGAGCCGGCGAGAGCGAGCCGATGCATCTGACGGAGGAATGGCAGGAATTCCACCTGACGTTCACCGTCGAGCAGAAATTCCATCAGGGCTGGTTTTCTTATGTTAGCTGCACTCAGCCGAACGCCCAGTTCCGCGTCGATATGTATCGGCTTTATGAAGGACAATATAAACCCTATAAGGAAATCGCCGAACAACAGGCCGCCGTGGCCGCCGTGCGCTTGTTCGACTCCGGCGCGCGATCGTCGGCCCCGCTCACCGCGGAAGACCTAACGAACAGGACCGGCTGGACCGAGATCGGCCAAGAGGATGTCGCGCACAAATTCAAAGGAGACGCAGTTCTCCTGAATGACCGGCTCGCCTGCGTCCTTCGCCGGGGCGCGCACGGCGCCGAGGTTTACTCGATCGGCTCCGATGCCGCGACGCCGCGAGCGGTGCTGTCTCCACTAGGCGCTGCAATGGCCGACAAACTTACATCATTCACGATTGTAGAGAACAATCCCGGCGCCGCGGCGGCCGATGTAGTGTTCGCGACAGGCGATAAAAAGACTCTCACCCTGCGCTATCAGCTAAGAGTGGGTCAGCCATTCGTTCAAACCGAGGCGCGGGCGGAGGCGTCGGGTCTGCGTGTTGAGGCCCCGTGCCGCTTCGCGGTGATGCTGGACTTCTTCTCGGACGACATCGTGATCGATGGCGCCGCATTGCCCGTCGCACAGGCCGAGTTGCCCAGCGACAATATCGTCCTTCACCTGGCGCCCGATGGTCAGGCGATCGTGATGACGGTAGTGAAAACGAGCGAGGAGGACATCCGAGTCTCACTTTCCGGCGACGGCGACGAGCGAAGGATCGACAGCACCGAACTGCGCTATGGCAAAGATGGGAAGATCTGGGTGGGCGTCATGACGGGCGCGGCGATCTGGCATGAACAAGAGATCGCTCCCGAGCAAGCCGGCCAGGTCGTCCGCATGGATTGGAAGCCGCCGTTCCCCGCGCAGTGGCGCGTCGATTGGCGGCGGGTAGAGAATGCGACGGACAGTTGGGAAATGATCACCGAACGGCCGGACCGCAGTTATGCCAAACCCGGCTTGTTCGGCGAGCCGGACACGATCCCCAAGAACCGAAAACGATGGACCACTGTGCTGGGGGACTTTAGATACCCGTGCTGGCTGGATAAGAATGGCCTTGCCTTCCTCCAACCACTCAAGTCGGACGCGCTTCGTTTCCAGGGACCGGCGATCGTCTACCCGATCAATCGGATCTCTGCCACCGCGCTCGATACCTTCACCGTAGTCGACATCGTGCGGAACACGCTCGGCGTCGGGCCGTGCGAGTATGTTCTAGATGTCGAGGGACAGCAGTCCGAATACAAAGGCATGGCCACGTGCGCCGTGAGAGACGCGCTGAATCCGATCTACGAGGCCAAGCAGCAAGTGGAACGCAAGGCCGAGGTCGAGAAAGTCCTCGAAGACCTGATGATCTTCATCCGACATATACGCGGGCGTATTGAAAGTTATGTGACCTTCGGACACGAAACCTTCGCCTATTTGGAAGAGCAGAAGAATGCCCATCCAGAACTATCCGAGCCGCTGGCCGAATTAGAGGCTCTTGCACGCCGGATTGACGATAAGTACGCCGAGCGGCAGGAAAAGATCAAGACGCCGGACTTCGTCGCGCAAACGGTGGAGGATTTCCGCAAGACAGTGCTGAATGACCAAGGCGACGATGCAGCGGCGCAGTGCAAGCTGTTCACGGAGAGATGGGTGGATATCGGAGGAAACCAGGACGAACTCGTGGGCGAATGCCGCTGGGCGGCGAAGATGCTCCGCCAACGCGCCGGGCTGATGATGGCCGCCGACCCGCGATTGGCCGACGTTGCCAAGAAGATTCGGCAGCGCAGCCAGGTCGTGCTGCGGAATCCAGCCAACCACGAAAGCGCGGAACACTAAGAGAAGGAAGAGATCTGTCGTGTCCAATCGCATACCTATCATATTGCGTTGGCGGACTCCGCTAGCGTTTGCCTTGGCAGCGCTCTTGATCCTCAGTTGCGGGCCGAGCGGCAAGTTGGCCGACACATCCCTAGCTTCCGCGCCCAAAATCATCGTAACGACGACCGGTGTCGAAATGGCTCTTCTTCCCGAAGGCGAATTCCTCATGGGGGACGAAAGCGGCGACGCCGATGAGAAACCCGCGCACAAGTCACAGGTCGGCGCCTTCTGCATGGATACGCGCGAGGTCACACAGAAGGCCTATGAGAGTTTGATGGAGAAGAACCCTTCCAAGTCCAAAGGCCCTGACAAACCGGTCGAGCAGGTGGACTGGGTCCGAGCGGCGCTCTACTGCAACATGCGTTCTCTCAAAGAGGGCCTGACTCCCTGCTACGACACAAGGACCCTGGCCTGCAATTTCGACGCCGCCGGATACCGGCTTCCCACCGAAGCGGAATGGGAATATGCCTGCCGCGCTGGCGCCCGCACGAAGTATTCCTTCGGCGACGATCCCGCCCGGCTCGGGAGTTGCGCCTGGTTCAAGGCCAATGCCGACCAGACCACGCATCCCGTTGCCCAGAAGGCGCCCAATGCCTGGGGCCTGTACGACATGCATGGGAATGTGGCGGAATGGTGCAACGACGTTTATGGCGATAGCTTCTACCAGAACGCCGAAGGCAAGGACCCTCGCGGGCCGTCCTCGGGGGACAAACGCGTCCTGCGAGGGGGCGGCTGGAACTCCAACGCCGATGGTTGCCGATCCTCGGCGCGCACCAGTGAAAACGCGCGGTTCGCCGACGCCTGCTTTGGGTCGGATTCCTATGGCTTCCGCTGCGTGCGAAGAGCGCCGCCGCAGGAGCGGCAGACGCAGGCACAGTCACAGTGACAGATTCCCGCCGGCGATGACCCTACGAGATCCGCGCGAACATGCTCTTCCACACCTGGCCATTCCTCCTATTCCTGCTCGTCGTTCTGCCGGTCTTCTACTCGTTGCGAAATACCCCGCTGTGGCTGCCTTGGCTCACCGCCGCCTCGTACTTCTTCTACGCTTGGTCGAATTCCTATGCCCTTTTGGTTGTATTATATATCACGGCTTTCGATTTCATTCTCGTCGCGCGGATCGATCGGTCGCCCGCCGAAAGCCGCGGTCGTGGAATCTGGTTTGCGATCGCCCTTGTGGGCAACCTCTTTCCCCTGCTGTTCTTCAAATACGCCCGCTTCGTCGCCGAGAACCTTAACGCGCTGTTCTCCTGCTTGCATGTCGCGCTGAGATTGCCCGATCCATCGGGGCTCATGCCGTTCGGCCTCCCTTATCTCCTTCCCGCCGGCATTTCGTTCTTCACCTTCCAATCGCTGAGCTACATCCTTGATGTCTACCTCGGCAAGGCGCCCCGCGAGCGCAACTTGCTCCGATTCGCCAATTTCGTCTGCTTCTTTCCCCAAGTGATGGCCGGCCCCATCGAGCGCCCTGGACATCTGTTGCCACAGTTTCGTCAATTCCCGGCGATCCGCCTGCGAAACATCACCGACGGCTTGTCGCTTTTCCTTCTCGGGCTGTTCAAGAAGGTGGCGCTGGCCAGCTACCTGTCGTTGTACGTCGACCGTGTATACGACAATCCCAGCGTGTGCGGCGCCCCGGATCTGATCCTGGCGACGATCGCATTCGCCTGGCAGATCTACTTCGACTTCAGCGGATACACCGACATGGCCCGCGGCGTCGCTGAACTCCTGGGCTTCCGTCTCGTGCTGAACTTCAACAATCCCTACCTGGCGACCGGCTTGGGCGATTTCTGGCGTCGTTGGCACATCTCCTTTTCACGATGGATCTTGGATTATATCTTCATGCCGCTCCAGATGCTCTGGCGGGAGCGGCGATTCGCCGGCACGGCGGCCGCGCTGGTGATCACCTTTCTCGTCTCCGGCATTTGGCACGGCGCGGCATGGACCTTTGTCATTTGGGGCGCCCTTCATGGCGTCGGCCTCGCGGCGACGTATCAGATGGAGCGGTCCGCCTGGTACCGCAAGCGCGTGCCATCCGTCCTCAAGCAGGCGGGGGTCTTCGCCTATGTTTGTTTCACCTGGGTATTCTTCCGAGCCAACTCGCTCGACGATGCGGTGTTGATTATTCGGCGCATCTTCACCGCGGCCTGGCAGGGCCCGCAAGTGCCCGCGCTGATGCTTGGTTCGGTCATCCTGGTGTGGCTATATCAGTATTTGTATGAATCGAGATGGCGCGCGATCCTTGAGACCGGCGTCGTCCGCCTGGGGCTGGCGGCCCTGATGGCGCTTAGTCTTTGCCTCTGCTCCTCGGGCGGCGGCAGCTTTATCTACTTCCGGTTCTAACTCCGCCATGGTAAACGAATCGCCAAACGCGAAGACAAATGGACCTCTGGCCGCTCCCTCGGTGGCGGAAACGCTTTTTGCCTCGAACGCCTTCCGACTCAACGGCCGGCAATGGCTCGCGGCATCTGCGATTCTATTGGCGGTCACGTTGTTGACTTCGCCCCTTTGGGAGCGAATCGAGCGCTACGAGACCGGTCCCGATTATCGCATCCCCTATGACCTCAGCAATGACTACTGGCTCTATGAACGAATGCTCCGGCAAACCTCCGCCCCCAATCGAATCGTCGTTCTCGGCGATTCTGTTGTGTGGGGAGAGTATGTCTTGCCGGACGGCGCCTTGTCGCATTTCCTGAATCAGCAGGCCGGAGTGTCCGATCGTTACATCAACGGCGGGTTGAACGGTTCTTTCCCGCTGGCGCTGGAGGGGTTGATCGACTACTATGGACAAGCGTTGCGCCACTGTCGGGTGATCGTGCATTGCAATGTGCTGTGGATGACGAGCCCGAAAGCGGATCTCAGCACGGAGAAGGAAGAGCGATTCAACCACTCCGGACTTGTGCCACAGTTTTGCCCGCGCATTCCTTGTTACAAGGCCGACGCTGACGAACGCCTCGGAGCTGTCGTTGAGCGTGAGTTTGGTTTCGTGCAATGGGTGAAGCACCTGCAGAGCGCCTATTTTGAGCGGATGAGCATTCCGAAGTGGACATTGGAGGAGGATAACGGGACGCCGCCGCGGCGCCCCAACCTCTGGCGGAATCCGCTCCGGCAAATCACGCTAACGGTTCCCGAGCCTCCTCCTGAGGATCCCCAACGCGGTCCGACGAGTTCGCGACATAAGCCGTGGTCGGAGGATGGGGAAGGCGCGGCCCGTTTTGACTGGGTTCCTCTGGGTTCGTCGCTCCAATGGCAAGCCTTCCAGCGTTTGATTGGCAGGCTCCAGGACGGCGGCAATGATGTCCTGGTGGTCGTGGGGCCTTTCAACGAACATATGATGGCGACGGAGAACCGGCCGGCGTATTCGGAGATTCGGAACGGCATCGCGGCTTGGCTCACGGAGCACAACATACTCCATGTGGTTCCGGAGGCTTTGCCCAGCGCGCTCTACGCCGACGCCAGCCATCCCCTCACCGAAGGCTATGAGTTGCTGGCGCAGCGGCTCTACGAAAACCCGGATTTCCAGAGGTGGGTCCGAGGAGAGTGAATCCGCTCTTATGACTTCTCGAAGGGAGGGGCTGAAGCATGCTGATCAGGAATAACCAATTCAACGTAGGCCACATTTGCACTTGCTTGCAGTGTGAACTTGGCCATTCAGGGAAGCTCGCCATGAAGTGGCTCGGCCCCCGAGGCGAGAAGGCGTCGTTCACTTTCGAGGATCTGAATCAGCAGAGTTCGCGCTTTGCCAACATTCTCGGGAGCCTTGGCTTTGCGCCCGGCGACGTATTTTTCATCTTTCTGCCAAAGATCCCGGAGGTGTACTTCGCCTTTCTGGGCACCCTGAAAGCCCGGGTCATCGTGGGGACGCTGTTCTCCAACTTCGGCGACGAGGCGTTGCTCGACCGGTTGGGCGATTGCCGGGCCAAAGGCGTGCTCACCCGGAAGAGTTACTTGAAGAAACTGTTGCGCATTCGTGACAAGCTTCCGGCGCTTCGGCGCATCCTGCTGGTTGATGTGGATGATCATCCGGCTGGCGACATACTTAGCTTGCCGAAGCTACTGGCCGAGTCGTCCCCGCAGTTTGCCACGCCGTTGACGCCTCCGGAGACTCCGTCCGTGCTTCATTACACGTCCGGTTCCACCGGCAAACCTAAGGGCGCGCTGCATCGGCATCGGAGCGTGGCGCTGCAACATCGAACAGCCCGCGACGTTCTCTGTCTTCAACCGGACGATCGGTATTGGTGCACGGCAGACCATGGATGGGTGACCGGAACCTCCTATGGCATCATCGGTCCGTGGAGCCTGGGCATCTCTCAGATTCACTATGGCGGAGTTTTCGATCCCGCACGGTGGTCTGAAGTCCTCCAGGACGAACGTATCACCGTCTGGTACACGGCGCCAACCGCCTTGCGCATGTTGATGCGGCAGGAGCCGGCCTTCTTCTCCCGATATGATCTCTCGCGCTTGCGCCACATTTTTAGCGTGGGCGAGCCGTTGAATCCGGAGATCGTGCATTGGGGACGCAAGATCTTCGGCAAGGAGATTCATGACACCTGGTGGCAGACAGAAACGGGGGCGATCCTGATAGCCAATCGGCCGGGGCTGCCCGTCAGACCTGGCTCCATGGGCCGGCCGCTCGACGGGATTGAGGCCGGAATTCTCGCCGATGACGGCGCGCCTCTTCCCAACAATGAACAAGGAAACCTGTGCCTCAGGCCGGGATGGGATTCCATGTTCATCGCCTATTATGGCCACGACGACATCTATCAGCAGAAGTTCCGCCAGGGATGGTATTGGACGGGAGACACCGCGCGCCGCGACGATGAAGGATACTATTGGTTCATGGGCCGGAGCGATGACGTCATCAATACCGCAGGCCATTTGGTCAGTCCATTCGAGGTCGAGAGCGCGTTGCTCGAATTGGAGGCCATCGCCGAATCAGGCGTCATTGCGGCGCCGGACGCTCTGTTGTTTGAAAAGGTGGTGGCGTACGTGGCATTGCGGGAGGGCTTCGTTTGGGACGGTGATTTGGAACTCACTGCGCGTCTGCACGTGTCGAACCGGGTCTCGACCATGGCCACGCCCCAGGAGTTCTTTGTGGTTGATAGCATTCCCAAGACCAAGAGCGGCAAAATCATGCGGCGGGTTCTCAAGGCCCGCTATCTCGGGATGGATGCCGGGGATGTTAGCGCCCTGGAGATATAGAACGCCATGAATGGAATGTGGACACTATGACGACAATGGAGAGACTGACGGAGATCTTCCGCAGGGTGTTCGCGGATGAGGAAATTCACCTCCGTCCCGAGATGACGGCCGGCGACGTGGATGGCTGGGACTCGCTGTCGCACGTCAACCTGATTCTCGCGGTGGAGAGAGGCTTCGGCATTCGTTTTCAGCAGAAGGAATTGCTGGCGTTTCGAAATGTGGGAGATCTGTTGGAAAGCATCGAGAAGAAACTGACTTGATGGAGTCTCGGAGCGGATTCGTTGGCGTGGACCTTTCGGCTGACAGGGGGTGTGACATGAGCGCTCGCTGCGTTCTTCTTCGTCTCGGCGTGTTTATGATCTCCGCTTTGTCATTCGCTATCTCTGGTCATGGCGCCGGAACGGTGAATCTCGCGCAGAACGGCTCCTTTGAAGAAGGAGCGGACCCGCAAGGCGCGCCCATCGGTTGGGAAACCTCGGGACGGCGGGAGATCGCGCAGTCGCTCACCCTGGACGCCGGCCACGACGGAGGCAAGTCGGCGCGGCTGGTATGCACGAAATTCGTGGGTGGCACGCCGGACAGCCATGCCATGATCTGCCAGGTCGGCAAGATCGCAATTGCGCGAGGACAATGGTACCGGCTGACTTTCTGGACAAGGGGCGTGGGCATCGCGCGGTCGGTATGTCAGGCTGCGCTGTCCAAAACCAAGCCCTGGGGACCGTCCGGCATCGAGTGCAACTTCCCCATCGGCCCCGCATGGCGGCGCGTCGAACGGGTGTTCCAGGCGGCGGATGACGTGCCCGCCGAATACAGCCGCCTTCAATTCTGGTTTGGGAGCACGGGCACGCTGTGGCTGGACGACGTAGTTCTCGAACCTATCGAGATGCGCGTTGAGTATCATCCCGCCCTCTCCACGAGCGGCATTCGAAACCTGATCCCCAACAGCAGCTTCGAGTGTGGCGAAGCCGGATGGGGCAGTTACACGCCCAACTTGGACACATGGTCGGGCAATCTATATGAGCAACTCGGCGAGGTGGATGACACAACCGCGGCGCGCGGCCAACATAGTCTGCGCATCACCCTCTCCAAGGACCGCGCGCCCGTCTATTGCTGGGATTACTTCGACCCGATTCGCCAACCCATTCACACGATCCTGGCGGCGTCGGCGGGCTGGGCGCCGATGCAGCCGGGGAAGCGGTACACGTTGTCGTGCTTTCTCAAGGCCGACCAGCCCGGCGTGCCGGCGCTGTTGCTGGCGCACGAAAGTACGGGGCGCAACCAGCAACAACGCGTCCAGGTGGGGACTGACTGGGAGCGCTTCTCCATGACCTTCACGCCCCCTGGGGAATTCGCCTGGTGCGCCATGGGAATCGATCTCTCGAAATCGAGCCTCACGAGCGCGGCTCTCTGGATCGATGCGGTGCAACTGGAAGTTGCCGACAGCGCGTCGGACTACGCGCCGCGCTCCGAGGTGGAGAGTTTCATTTCCACACCCGCCGTTGGAAACTTATTCACGGATCCCGCCAAGGGCCTCGCGGTCAACTTGTTTCTCTCGAATGACTCGCCGACGGTTCGCAACGTGCGTGGGAAGATAGTTGTCACGGACTACCTCGACCAGGAAGTCGCGTCGCGCGATATCCAACAGGACGTGGCCGCCGGCGCATCCGCGCAGATTCGGATCTCCGACCTGGCAAGCGGGAAACGAGGCTTCTTCCGCGTCCGCTGGGGACCCGCGGATCGTGAGGCGCCCGTCCCGCCTACGCTTCGTTGCGCGGTCATTGACCCGTATCCGCACGCCGACTCGCCGTTCGGCATGAATCACGCGTACCCCTGGGGGTTCCTGCTTCAGATCTCCAAGAGCGCCGGCCTGACGTGGATGCGCGATTGGTCGGTCAAGTGGCTCACTGTCGAGCCGCGACAAGGCGAATTCGATTTCGCCAGGACCGACCCACAGATTGATCGCGTCCTGACGGAAAATCTGAACGCGCTTTTGTTGCTCCCCTTCCCGTCTACTCCCTGGTGCAGCTCAGCGGATAAGGACGCGGTTCGAAAAGAGGCGGGCGGCGACAAATACCAGGAACAACAATGCACAATCGCGTGCCCGGCGAAGGACCCATCGTTGTTCAAGAACTATATTGCACGGACCGTGGAGCATTACCGAGATCGGATTGGTTACTATGAGATTCTGAATGAGCCGCTATATACTACATACGCTTTGCCCCAGCGATTCGGCTACGGGATGAAAGATTATCTCCGAATCCTGCAGGACGCCTATGAGACTATCAAGGCAGGCCAACCCGGCGCCACCGTCATCGGCGGCATCGGCGCGTGGGCCGGCGAGCACTGGGTCCGGCAATTCATCGAAGACGGCGGACTCCGCTCGTGCGACGCGATGGACATCCACCTCTACCCGTCGACCATCCCGCCGGAATCATACGAGGAGGAGCTCGCCCAATGCCGCGAGTCGATGCAGTCGCGCGGCGAGGCGAAGCCCATTTGGCTGACCGAGTTCGGCTGCTACGGCGACGACGATCCGTGGAAAACGCCCGGGGGGATCGGCGATTCAGCCATGAGCAGCGCCAACTGGCCCTCGGAGCGGGACGCCTCGGAGGCCCTGGTCAAGACGGCGGCCGTCTTCCTGACCCACGGCGTCAGCAAGATGTTCTTCCACGCCGGAACGTGCGGCCCGATTAATGGAGACGACGGCGGCGGCATTTTCTTCGAATACGGCGGCACGCCGCGAAAGATGTACGCCGCGTTGAGCGCGCTCGCCAACCTGCTGGGCCCCGCCCCTCGGTCCTTGCCTCTTTCGCGTCTCAACAGCCGGCTTCGCGCCTATGCGTTCGACACGGGCCAAGGCGCGGCAGCGATCGTCTGGTCCGCGACAGAAGATGCCGTTCGACTGCAATCGGCGCCCGAGGGCGTCGTCGCGCGCGATATGATGGGCAATGCAGTTCCCCCGGACGAATTGGCCGTCGGCTCGACGCCGTTTTACCTGCTCGCCTCGAATCCCGAGGTTCTGAAATCAGCGCTCCAAGACACGGATCCCTCCCATCGCCTTTCTCGTATGGCTGGCTTGCCAGACGTTCATCGTCACTCAGAGGAGAATGGGCCATGATGCCGAGCCTCACTCGCAGAGAATTCCTGAAAGGTGCGGCGCTGCAAGGCGCGTTGCTCGCCGGCGCCGGGATCGTGTCAGCGCGGGCGGACAGGCCCGACGGTTCGCCGCCGGACTATGACTGCATCATTGTCGGCGCGGGGACGGCCGGCCTGGCGGCGGCGCTCCGATTGCGGCAGGCGGGATGGACGCGGCTGCTGGTTGTTGAGAAGCAACCCGGCGCCGGCGGCATTTGCTGGACGAAGACTGAGCATGGCTTTCGCTTCCCCATGGGCACGACGTACATCGCCAAGCCGTGGAAAGGTTCGGCGGTCAAGGCCATCTATGAATCGTTGCCGGAGAAATGGTATCGGCCATTTCCCGAACCCGAGGACAGCTTGTTCCACGACGGCAAGATCCTCGTCGACGCCACGGTCTTTCATGATTGGGAGAAGATTCCCGGAATCACCGCCGCCCAGACCGCGGATTGCGCGGCCCTGGCCGCGTGGTTTCAAAAAGCCTACAAGAAGTGCGAATGGCCTCTCTGGAGCAATCGCGGCGGCCCCCTGGCGGAATGGGAGGCCAAGACCATCCGGGAGTTGATTCATTCGATTCGCCCGCAATGCGACCCATGGGTGATGGGGTGTCTCGACAGCTTCACGCGAGGCGTGTTCAACGGGAACGTGGACGAAATCGGCGCCTTGCAGGGCATCGATATGATCGGCGACGAATGCGACAACAAGGGCGAGAACATCACCGGCGCGAGCACGTTCGTCGTGGCCGACCTGGTGGACACGCTGGTCCGCGAAATCGGCGCGGAGCATTTCTCCTTCGAGACGGAAGCCACCGCCGTCGAACGCGTGGGGAGCCGGGTAAACGTGACGCTCGCCTCCCAGGGCCGGCAGAGCGTCCAATCCTGCTCGTATTGCGTGGTGGCCGCCGGGGCGGTCGCGGCCCGCGCGCTCGTCGCCGATCTCCCCCCCAACGCGCGGAAGGCGCTGGAGAGCATTCGCTATGGACGCTACGCCGTCGTCAACCTGGTGATGAAAGACCACACCGTGCCGATCCACGCCTTCGATTGCACGCTGGGAGACAACATCATCGACGACATCTATGATTTCACATTCGTCCAGAAGGAAGCCCAAGGCATTCCGCTCGACCAGCCGCCGGGGATCTACGGCTGTTACATCGCCGCGCGCAACCCGGATGATCTGACGCCGCTACAACCCCGCGACGACCTGGTGAAGATGTGTCTGGCGCAGATCGACCTGATATTCGGCAAGGGAACGTCCGATGGGGTGACGTCGACGCACGTGGCGCAATACGAGCGCGGGATGCCGGTATTCTATCCCGGGCTGACCTGGGAGCAGGAGTCCAACCTGATGCCAATGATTCAGGAACGGATCCTTCTCGCCAACGACTACGTGCAAGGCTCTCCGACCATCGAAGGCGCCATGGAAGCCGGGTGGCATGCCGGCGGAAAGATCGCGGAGGCAAAGGGTTGACGAGAAGCGGCGAAGTCGCCCCCCCTCGCGGCACTGTCATCCTTGACAATCTGAAGGAACCGGGATCAGGCTCAATAACTCATCAGGCTGCGACCACAAATCGGAAAGGGGACCACCCCGAGATGACTCCTATCAGGCTCAGGGCACGTTTTCTGAAGGCGGCTCTGGTCAGCGCGCTCATCGTTTCCGCGGCCGGATTCATCGTGCCGGCGGCGAACGGGGCGGCGCGGACCGTCGACTACACGTGGCACAGTTTCTTTGATGTTCCCATTGTGGAGGACGCCTGGGCCCAGCGCGACAACATCGGCTTCCAGAAGCTGCGCAGCAAGGCGTACCCCGTCACCATGGAGGCGACTTCGGTTGATGGGCCGCATGCGTACGCGGGCATTTCCGCCACGAGCTTTCTGTATGCTCCGGCCCGGTTGAAGATCACGGCTCGCAATCTGGACAAGGTCACGGTCGATACCATCGGCGGGGTCAACTCGCCGGCGCCAGCGGAGCAACGGGTCGGTCTGGCGCCTTACGACCTG
>JAPLSS010000262.1 GCA_026398515.1 Candidatus Sumerlaeota bacterium
ATGAGAGAACATCACGATGCCGATGGCCCCGATGGGCGACTTGCCCTCGGGCAGGACCGAGGCCAGGAACGTCCCGTTGCCCTGCTCCGAACGAACGTAGCCTTCCGCGCGCAGGGAATCGAACGCCTGTTGGATGGGCTGACGGCTCAGGCCGCTCTCCGCGGCCAGTGCCGAGATGCTGGGCAAGCGATCGCCGATCTTCCAGCGCCCGGCGTGAATCTGCCGCAGCAGAATGTCATGGATCTGCTCGGACAGCGATAGTTTGCCCGACGGCAGGATCGACTGCTCATACAAGAGGCGCCGCGGAGGAGAAGTCTTGTTTTTCTGTCGGGCCAAGGAAGAAGGTCTCCTAAAGGGAAATTGTAATATAAAGTGTAATCATTGATATTAGACTTGTATGAGGGCTCTTTGTCAAGAGGTTTTTCGCTCGCCTCGAAGCAACCGCAGGAGGGGGGGAGCGGATGAAACCTCCGCTCCCCGCAGTCTGCCGCGGAATGCCCCGTGTCTCGGCCGAACTCGCCGCGGGCGAATCGGCTCCTAAATGGCTATCCGATCGTGCGATCTTTCGGCAACCCTCGGGGGCTACCGGGATGGGGCGTTCCGCCAATCCTCCACGCCGCTTGACGACGGCAGCAGCTGGAAGCGCGGCCAACCGGCTTCGAAGGCATAGGAGTAGGAGTCGAAAACGCCGCCATTCGTCGAGTCGTAATTCGTCGTGGCGCGCGTGGCTACCGTACCCCACGTCGTGCCATCGGCGTTGAGGATGTTCTCGGTTCCGAGAATGTTTTCGCACGCATTGTCCAGGAGCATCTGGTGATCGCGGGGGGTGCCGTTGTCGTCATCATCCACGGCTATATAAAGGCCGATGATGTTATTGATGAATGTGCCCGCGTGGGCGGGATCCGGATTCGCCTTGTCGGTTCGGCTGTAGCTGAGGCCGCTCTTCGGAATGCGGATTTCCAGGGAGCGGTTGCCATTGACCAAAGGGTTGTCCCGTTTCATGTAATACTGGACGTCGGTCGCTGGATTGGGATTCGGATTGGTGTCGCAGAGGTTCGTGCCCAGCTGGGTGCCAGCCACCCGCCCCAGCGTGCCGTCGGGCAAGGTGAAGGTCGGGCCGTAAGCGTTGGCGCCTGTGGCGTTCAGGTCGGCATCCCCTACGCCCGCGCCCCCATCGGCGGAGGACGCAAAGGTCATCTTCCCGCCGGCGAGTCCGGGGCGGTCTTTGCCCGCCGCCGTGCTCTGTTGGCCGTTGCGCGTGTCATCGGCATCGATGCCGAGTTCGACCGCATCATCTTGGTAACTCTGCGTGAGGTGGGTGTTCTCGAGAACATCATCGATGACCCGCACCGCAATGTAGAGATTCGCATCGTCGTGGGCCAGATAGACGGTGAAACTCAGATCGTTGGTGTCGGTGGGCTCCGTGATTGTCCCGCTTGCATTCACAGTGCAGTCCCCATAGCCGTCGGATCCGTCGGTGACGGCGGTTGCGCTGTTCTGTCCGTTATTCACAACCAGTTGCGACCACGTGTATTCGTCGGCGCCGATGACGCCGTCGATGACCGGCGCCGGCTTGCTCTGCGAGGCCAGATGCGGGACCTGGCGGGCCGGCGTGAATTTCGTGATGTCGTCGTTCAGCGTGGCGAATGTCGTAGCTAGCGGGTCCGCCGCGCGGGCGGTTCCCGCAGCCGCTAGGAGGGCGACCATGGCTCCGACGATTAGCCTTTCCAGCAACGCGCGTCCAAACCCTTCTTTCCAGCGTTTCATACGATTTCCCTCCTGCGGAGGCGTCCAACTAGGCCTAAGATAAACGGCCCCCGCTCCCCGGGGTCTGCCGCGGAATGCCCCGTGACTCGGCCAACTCGCCGCGGGCGAATCGGCTCTTATTCGAAGACCTGCCAGACGCGCGCGCCGCTGGCCGGCGCGCCAATCTCGACGACATCCATGTTCACGTACCGGATGTCGGGCTTGCCGTCGGCCCTGATGGTCCCCGCCGATTGGTTGCCGGTCGAATCGACGCCGGTCAGACCGGTCGGATCGTAGTCCAGAGTGTCGACCCCGGCTCCGCCGTCCAGCTGCATGCTCGTGGCCAAGGTCGAGCCGCCCAAATGGACCGCGAACAGGTCGCCCAAGGTCGTGGCGATCACGCCGTCGATGCCTTCGGCGGTGATCCGGTTGATCCCGTTCGGAACGAGGTTGGTGACGACGAGGCTGCCGACGTTGACTTGGACGGCCGAGCTGACGCTGGCGAGGCTCAACGTGTCGGCCCCAGCGGCGTCGTGGATCGCATCGAGGCCACCAAAGCCGTCGTATTCATCGTTGCCGGCGCTGTCGGTCAGGATGTCGTCGCCGGTCCCTCCGTTGAACGTATCGTTCCCGGCGTTGCCCTCGATCACGTCGTTCACGCCGCCGCCGTTCAGTTGGTCGCCGACTTGCGATCCGCGGATCGTGTCGTTCCCGTTCTGCCCGTTGGCAACCGGGCTCCCGATCGTCACGTTCGACAGGTCCAGCACATCGGGCCCATCGGCGCTGGTCAGATGGACGTCCTCGAATCCTGCTAGACCGACCGAAACCGTGTCCGGTCCGAACACGAACCCCATGGCGTCGCTCCCGCCGCCGGCCAGGGTGACGGCCACGTTCGCCGGCACGTTGCTATACTGGGCGCCGGAGGCCGTGTCGGAGTCGAAGTGGATGTCCCAGTTCAGCAGGTCGTTGCCGCCGCCCGGCGTAAGGGCGTCAAGGCCGAAATTCGTGTTGAATGTGTCGTCGCTGGGTCCGCCGATCAGCGTGTCGTTGCCGCCCAGGCCGCCGCTCAGCTGCAACTTGCCGCTGAAGCCGCTGGCGTCGATGAGGTCGTCGACCGAGTTGGCGGGGTAGGTGTAGCGCTGGCCGCCGCCCGTCAGGTTGGCCTGCTCGAAGTTCGCCGCCGAGTTGCCTTCGATCAGGGTGTCGCGGACCAGGGTCAAAGTGGCGTCGGTGAGCGTCACCGCCGCGCCGATCAAGTTGTTGTCCGCGCCGAACGTGCGGATCAGGAGGTCGGAGTCGGCGCCGCCGTCCAGGGAGCCGTTGCCCGCGGCGGGATCGAGGGTGTCGTTGCCCTCGTTGCCCTGGAGGGTGTCGTTGCCGGTCCCGCCGTTGAGGCTGTCGTTGCCCGCCTCGCCCGCCAGCGAGTCGTCGCTGTTGCTCCCGTTCAAAACGTCGTTGTCGGCGCCGCCGAGGATCGTGTCATAGCCGTTGTTGCCGGTCACGGTGTCATTGCCGGCGCCGCCGAGGAGCATGTCGTTGTCGTTGCCGCCGTCCAGGTTGTCATTGCCGGCATTGGCTTGGAGCCAGTCGTTGTCGTTCCCGCCGCCCAAACTGTCGTTCCCGAGCCCGCCGAGGATCGAGTCGTCCCCGTTGTAGCCGTCGATGGTGATTCCCGCCGTGTCGGCGGAGCCATCGAGCGTGTCGCGCCCCGGGCAACCGATGAATTGATACCGCTCCATGTTGGCGACGGAAAGGGTGGCGTCCACGGTGTTTTCGAGTTGCTTGAGATAGACCGGGCCATTGGCGGCGATCAGCGAGATGACCTGGCCGACGCCCATGGCGTCGCTGGTGGTGTCCTGCTGGCGTTTGTTGTTGTCGCCGACCACGAACAGGTCGATTCCGCCTCCGCCGTCCGAGGTGTCGACGCCCCGGCCATTGATCAGGGTGTCATTGCCCGATCCGCCGGTCAGGATGTCGTTGCCGCCGGCGCCATCCAAGTAGATGCCCGCCGTGTCCGCTGCGCCGACCAGCGTGTCGAGCGTGTCGGTGCCTTCAAAGCGGAACCGCTCGCAATTCGTGTTTAGGATCACCGAGACGGAGTTCGGGCCTCCCTGGACCGCCACGTCTCCGGTGGCGTTCATGAGGGAAATGAGAAACCCCTTCCCTCCCGTCGGGAGGAGTTGCAGCTCATCCGTCCCCTCGCCGCCATCGGCCCGGCACTCACTTCTGGGCATCTGGGCCTGAAGCTGGTCGTCGCCGGCGCCGCCAATCAGGGTGTCCACATTCCCCCCGCTGATCAGCTGGTCGTTGCCGGCGCCGCCGTCGACGTAGTCGTTGCCTCCTTGTCCCATTAGGGTGTCGTCGCCGCCGTTGCCGTAAAGCACGTCGTCGTCATTGTGCATCCAGACTTCATCGGCGAAGTCGCTGCCGTAAAAGGTGTCGTTGCCCTTGCCCAAACCGGCGATCACCGGGGGAGAGCCGGTGAAGCCATTGGCCGCGGCGACGCCCGACACGTCCGCCAGCTGATTGCCGGCGGGAGCGCTGGTGCTGGGGTTTGCCGTCCCGCCGAGTAGGTCGCTGATGCGGATGCTCAACACAGAGGCCGCCAGGACGGCGCCGATGTCGACATTGCCCGCGTTCGACGTGATCGTCACGTTGCCGCCCGCCGACCCCGCCACCGTCATCTGATCGCCATCGGCGCTCATCGCGATGTCCAGCAGGCCGCTGGCGCCGCTAAACGCCGCGGTGACTTCCGGATAGACCTTCGGGGCCAGGGCCCAGCCGCTCATCAGAAACAGCGAAGCCGCCGCGGCGAGCCGCCGCCTGGCCGCGCGGCCCAACCGATCGCGCACGATCTCCTCGGGCTGGTCGGTCCCAACCAAGGTCTTCTGGAACCAATCGACGGAGCGCTCCGATAGCGCTCGCAGCGCCGCCGGCGCGTCGAACAGCCGGCTGGCGCCCGGGACCACGACCATTTCCGAGTTCGCCAGCCGACGGCGGGCCCAGCGCGCCCGCTTCAGCGCCCGGCGATCCGCTCCGCCGACGATCAACAGCGTCTGGGCTTCCACCTGATCCAGCCGCTCGGCCGCCACTTCCAGCCGCGGCGCGCAGGCCACAACCGAGGCGATGCCGCTGCCTTTCTCCGACGCCGCCCACAACGCGGCCGAAGCCCCTTCGCCCGCGCCGACGACGCCAAGCATTCCGTTCCCTTCGCCGCGGAGCCACTCCGCTCCGGCCAGCATCCGCTCGGCTAGGGCCTCGGACGGCAATCCGGCGGAGCGCGCCGACTCGGCCGGTGTGAGCAGCTCTATCGACAGCGTGGCCAAGCCGGCCTCGTTCAATTTCCGAGCCGTCGAACCCAGCGCCGACCCATGCAGACTGGCCCCTCCTTCATGCGCGAAGATGACCCAACCCGCGGGGACTGAAGGCAACCCGACGGAAGCGCGCAATCGCACGCCTCCCGCTTTCAGTTCCACCTCCCTCACAACGGTGTCAGATAACTCTCGCATAGCGTCAGCCCTCCTCATCTCCCCGGAGGAATCTGAGGCGCCGCAAAGCGGCGGTCACCCCTTTGGAGCGAGAACACCCCATCCCGGGGGATGAGCGTTCCCGCTCTCGCAAAACCGCGCCCCGTCAAATGAAAGTGAGCCTCGGGCCATGGGAGAAAGTTGCCTAAGCGAAAATTGTAATTAACGGTGTAATGGCCTATATGAGAGCTTTATGAGAGCTGTTTGTCAAGGACTTTTTCAGCCGCCTCGAAGCAAGCCCAGGCGCGCGTCGTGGTGGAAGACGCCGATAGAAGGGGCGCGGCGAGCGGTTCCAAGGCGTTGCAATTCGAGCGTCTTCCGTTGCAGTGGGGGCGCGCGGAGGGGGGGCGGCGGAGGGCGATGCCTCAGGCGCGCAGGGAACGCCGGAGTCGCTGCGAGACAAGGGTGGAACGATGGCGCCGGGAGAGGGACTCGAATCCTCACGGCGATTGCCCGCCGGGGATTTCAAGTCCCCGGAGACTCACCATTTCGCCACCTTGGCCCGAACGGCTTCGCCGACAAAACGCCCCATGGGAAAAACTGGGGAGTCTGGCGCGGGCAGGTGGCGGTGAATGATCGGCTCGGGCTGGCGCACCTCAAGCCGCCGGCGTGGCGTTCCTGGTCCTGTTAGCGGCCTCTTCTCCGCCGGGCATTGAATCGGATTCCGCGATGGTCACGGATCCCGTGGTGCGGGCGTGCGGGCGTGTGCTGTCGGACGAGTTCGCGAATGCGGATCTGGGGATCGAGACAGTCGCCCGCAGGCGGCGAGTCGGTCCTCCCGTCTTGGCGCGGCGGTTTCGCCACCCCCTGGGAATCGCGCCCCGGCGTTATCTGGCCGGTCTGCGCGTGCAACGGGGCTTACGCCTGTTGAAGGAGACCGATCATACGGTTAGCGAGATCGCCTACCTGTCCGGGTTCTCCAGCCCCAACTACTTCTCGCATCTCGTGCGCGCCGCCACCGGCCTGAGCCCCCGGGAGTATCGGCAGCCCTAGCGCGCCGCTACACGGGGGTTAGACGTAGAAATGGCCGGGGACGTCGCACAAACTGGAAAGCCCCCGCGCAGCCGCCCCCAGCGCCGTGGCGTGCTCCAGGCGCGAAGCGCAGATGCGGGTCCGCGCCAGGCAGTCGCTCTGCGTGCATTCGCGGGCCCCGCGCAGGATCTCCGGCATGACCAGGTCTTCAAACGCCATCAGCCCGCCGTTGAGCAAGACCAGCTGCGGCGCCACGATGTTGATGAGATACGACACCTCGCTATCATTGATGGCGATTAGAGGGATCTTGTCCCATTGGCCAACGATTGTTCGGCGATGGGTCTTGGCTTGCCGCGTCCATCACTCCCTGCCGGGCTTTCGCTAGATGGTCTGCCCGATATCCTTACAAAGCGCCCGGGCGACGGATTTCCGCAATCGCCACTGGGCGGAAATCGAACCCGCGCTGACGATCAGATTCTGGCGTATCACTCCGCCGCGTTGGAGACGCGGTCGAGGAAGAACCGCGCCGAATGTCGCGCGCCATCGGAGGCTGCGATCAGGCCGAGGCGGCGTGGCGTTTATGGCGAAGCCGCCGCCCCCGCGACGGCGAGGATGCCGAGGACAAGCCAGACGAGGCTGGAACGCCGGCGCTTCGCCATGTCCCGCGATTTCCCGGAAGATGGCATGGCCTGCTCATTCCTGCTGGGCCATGCTGTTTGGCGATTCAGAAATCGTCAGGCCTTGGATTCGTACTGGGATCGGCGCTCTTGTCAATCGCTCCTACGACGGTTGCGGAATCGCGATCGAAACGACTCTCTTGTGTTCCACCAAGCGGAAATCCGCTCTCTCCCGTTCGCCGCATTGAGCGACCTGATGGCTGTGCGCAGTCTGCGCCATTTCAAAGGAATCACACTCATTCGGCTTCCATCCCGCGCGCGCCTGGCAAAAGCAGGTTCAGCAGGATTCGCTCGGCTACGGGGTCGTACGCCGTTCCCTCCAGGCGACCCTTCGCCTGCAGCTGGCAAATGAGGATCTCGCCTTTGCCTTCGGGGATGCTCCATGCGACGATCCTCCTGGGCTCCTCCGCCCAGAGGATCGGCGTGGAGTCCTTCCGCCCCGCCATGTCGACGTAGCATTCGGCCAGAGCTCCTGGCAGGCCGTTCCATCGGTGCAGCGACTCCAGCGGCACCCCCGAAAGGAGCGGGTGCTTGTCCATCTCATCGCAGGGAAACACATGCGAAGAGCCGCCTTCGTCCTTCGGGAAGAACGCCGTGATCTTCATCTTAAGCAGATCGATCCAGTCCCAACGTGGCTGGTCCAGGATCACAAGCTTGCCGCCTTGGCGCACATAGCCGAGGATGGCCGGGGCGGATTTCCGTTGTTCTTCCGAAACATTCGTCGCGTTCCAGACAACCACGGCGGAAGACCGCGCCGGGTCTGCCTCCAGGGAGGTTCGCGCCTCGGCGCCGGCGTCTGCAAGCCACTTCAGCCCCGCCGGGTCGGCGCCGAGCACGACCAGCCCGACGCCCTTGAGCCGTTGGGCCGGCGCGGGATCGGCGATGGAGCGAATCGCCCTCTCAGAGACGACCGGACGGTCGCCCTGTCGCGTGAGCACGGCGGACAGCCAATACGCCCCCGGGGCGTCCGGCGCTTTCCAGCGAATCGGCTCCGTGGCCATCGAGTCGGCCTTGAGCGTTCGCTGGAGCGTCTCGTGCGACACGGCGCCGTCGATGACCGACGCGTCCGGAAGGAAGAGCGGGTCCCCCGGCGTGACGTAGACATCGATCTGCGCGTCGACCTCCTCATGGAGTTCGTTGATGAGCGTCATGGGCGTCGCGACTTCCGTTCCCGCGACGTAATTGGGGTCGAAGAGATCCAGGCTCGCCAGCACGGGCGCCATGGAGGAGTGCAGGCTTGCCGCCATCGGCGTGGGATAGGGGTCTCGCCAAACGCGCTCGCCCGGCGCGGCGCCGAAGCTCGTCCAGCCGGCATACATGTAGGGCAGCATCAGGTCGAATCCCAGTCGTCGCATGGCCTCCGTGTGCTCGGCGCCCAACTGGGCGTATAAGACTTGCGCCTCCTCGCGCCGGCCGTCCTCGCCGAACCAGCGCAGGCTCTGGCGCGGGGCCCCGCTGTTCATATACTCGCTGTTGCCGAGGGTGCGCTTGGGGTCCCGCTTCGCCGCCTGCGCTATCACCCGCGCGATGACCCACCCGTCGGCGCCCCGTCGGATGTTCGAGCAGGTATGGATGTCCAGCGTGTCCGAAGTTCCACCCCCTCCGCCCGCGCGCATGGCCGGGCGGGTCGGGTCCAGTTCCCGGACATGCCGGTAGTATTCGCCCGTTTCCCAGCCGGTATGCCCCGATTCGTTGGAAAGCCCCCAGACGATCACGGAGGGATGATTCCAGAGCTTGCGCACCCAGCCGTCGACGGTCTGGAGCACATTGGCGTGCCAGATCTCCCACTCCTCGGGGGTGAACTTGAAGTCGAACGTGTTGAAGAGAACCGGCATCTCCGCCAGGAAGAGGATGCCCTGTTCGTCGGCGATATCGGACCATGCGGTGTTCGGCGGCCCCGCATGCGTGCGGAAGCAGTTCAAGTTCATCAACCGGGCTTCGTCGACCAGGTAGCGTTTAGGGTCCGCCGCCTGTGAGCCGCGCCAATTCCATTCGCCGAGCAGGTTCGATCCGCGGAGCCAAAGCGGCTTGCCGTTCAGACGGTAGCGCCCTTCCTCGACGGCGATCTCGCGCATTCCAAAGCGGAACTCGGCCACGTCGCAACTCTCCCCGTCGGCCAGCAGTTCCATCCTCACCGTGTAGAGGTCCGGGGTTTGCGGCGTCCAGGGCAGCGGCGACTCCACGGGGAGATCGAAATCCAGCGGCGTCCCTTTCTCCGCCTGGGCGGCGGAGAACGTCGATGTGGACGTCTTGGCGCCTGCCTTCTCGGGGGGAATCAGCGCAGCTCGAAGTTCCATGGTCCCAGGCAATTCCCCGACCGCATCGAACCAGGCGCGGATCGTGACCTTCCCGTCCTTGAGGCGCGGGATCGCCAGCAGAGACTCCATGTAGGCCCGGTCGTAGAACTCGATCCAAATGCCGTCGCCGATCAACGCCGCTTTGGATCCCCAACTCTGCGTGTTGCTGGCGCCGGCGGGGATGAGCGGGAAGCCCGACTTGCCTCTCGGCACGCTCGCCCATCCGCCGACGCGAACGACGATGTGGTTGACCCCTTCTCTAAGGAGACTCGGCGGGAGGAGGGAGGCGCCGGGCCCGGTGAGTGGATACGCGGAGACCTGCTGGCCGTTGATCCAGATGGTCGAACCAAAGCGAATGTCATTCCACTTGAGGACCGACTGACGCGATGCCTGCCGCCTGTCTAGAGCGAACCCACGCCTCGCCCAAACACACGGAATGCCCTCCTGGCCCTTGGAACTCACGTCCCCGATCAGGAGGCCGGGAACCTCCGTCGTCTCCCAGTCGCCCAGATTGCCGGCTGTCTCCCATTCCCACGCCGAGGCATCCTCATGACCGGCAAGGCGCTGCCACGGCCCGTCGAGGTCCACCGCGTCCCTTCGGATATCCATCGTCAGGCCATTGTCCGCGTTACCCGACCAGGAGATCAGGAGAAACACCGCCGCCGTCAGGCTCGCAGGCAGGAGCCTCCGCACCGCTCTTAGCGCATTTCCCATGGAGGTTTCCTTCCGAGTGAGATGGAGTGCAAAACCCGTCCCGGAAACGCCCGCATACTGTTCCCCCGCCTGCGCTGCCATATTCCGGCCTAGCGCCGCAATTAGAGCCGATTACCCCTTGGGTGAAAATCATGCTGGCGTGACGCAGAGTCTGGCAAGGCTGTTTTGCCGTCGCATCAGATCTCAATGTATCGTTCGGCCCCGTTGGAGACTCGGTCGAGGTTGTGGGCGTAGACCATCGCCGTCTGGATCGAGGCGTGGCGGCAGGCGGCCTGGACCTGCTCCAGCGGCGCGCCTCCCTTGAGCGCCAGGGTGGCGAACGTGTGGCGCAGGCTGTGGCAGCTCAGGCGGTCGGAGTCGAGGCCGTAGCGGCGCAGGTGGGCCTTGACGATGCCGCGGACCGAGCGCGTGGTCAGGCGCGCGTTGGCGCATCGGTTGCTTGTCGCAACGAAAAGCGGCGCGTCGAGCGGCGGGTTGCGCCGGAGGGCGAGGTATTCGAGCAGGGGCTTGAGGGCGTCGGCAGTCAGCAGGACAAACTCGTCCTTCGCATCGCGCCCCTTCCCCTGCACCCACAGGACCCATTCGCCGCTTTCCTGGCGGATGTCGCCGACGTTGGCGCGGACGGCCTCGATGGAACGCAGGCCAGTGCGCACGAGCAGATTGAGCAAAGCCGCGTCGCGCTTGCCGCAGGGAGTCGAGCAGTCGATGGAATCGATGAGTTCGCGGCATTGGTCGGCCGTCAGCATGTCCTTCCGATATCCGCGCGACAGTTTGGCCCCGCGGATGCCCTCGGAGATGTTGGGGTAGAGGCCCTCGGAGGCGAGCCACTGGAAAAACCGACGGATGGCCGTCAGGTAGCTGCTCGCCGTCGATGGCCCGACGCGCGCGTCGGCCAAGGCTTTCTTGAAGATCAAGATCGACTGGCGGGTCGGCCGATGGTCGCCGGTCGATTGCAGGAACTCCAGGAAGCGCTCCAGGCCGCGGCTGTAGGTCTCGCGGCTGCTTTCCCGCACGTCGAGGGACGCGACGAAGCGGGCCACAAACTCGCGCAGGGCGAAGCGGGGGGAGATTGGCTCGGCTGTTTCCTGGAAGGTGGGACTCTGGGCGGGTAGGGCGAGGGGGAAACGCGACTCCGCCGTGGGGACGAACTCGACAACGCTCATGGCATCCATGCTCCGGCCTCCACTTGCATCTCGCACGGGGGCCATTGTAGAAAAGGAGCAGGTCGCTGGCCCAAAGGGACAGCTCAGTCCTGTCTCTCGGTTCCGGCGGCTCAGGCCCTTGGTCGGCGCTCGAACGCCTTCCAGGGGCCGCTTCATCTTCGCCGGTTACTTCTTTGGCTTTGCGCCTCCTTTCGCCGCGGGCGGCTCGATGCCGTTCCGGCGCGCGAAATCCTTGATCAAATACTCCACCATGTCGCCCGGCTTGCGGTCTTCGCGGTCGGAGATCTCCTCCAACAGATCGCGCACACTCGGCCGCATCTTCATGGAGAAATGGTGCGTCTTTAGCTCTTTCATGGAAGGCTATATGGCACTATCAGGCACTTTTGTCAATACCTATTCACAAGGTCTTCTCCTTGCAGGTAGCCCCCGGTCCCCATCGGCGAGGCGAGATGGGCTTCTGGCGTCGGCGCGCCAACCAGGTCAAGGAGGCGTCGCAATACGAAGAGTCCCATAATCGCCCCAGGAAGCCCGATCCGCCCCCGAGGCGACCAAAAAGCCGTCTCGGGGGACTTTTCGTTGTCCGCGGGTGAGCGGCGGGCCATAAGGGGCGGATTTATGGGCGGGATTTTGCCGATGATCTGCCGATGCTGCTCGGAAAATGCAGGGAAAGGGCGACACAGAGAAAGAATGTAGAATCCTGAAAATGTTGAAGATCGTTGTCTCTGCTAGTCCTACGGAGTCCCATGTTTTGGCCTGTCAAGCCGGAGGTCGAGGGTTCAAATCCCTTTGGCCCCGCCACCGAGGTGAGAATTGGGCCGCTCCTTGCCGGGAGCGGCCATTTCCTTTTCCCCCGCTGGGCTTCACAATTTCAGGCTTGCGCGAAGTTCTCATGTTTGAGAACATTGCCATACGGTGTATTCTGTTGAATACTTCCATCGCAGGGTGCTCGCTGAGATCGAAGCGTGGCCCGTGGACGTGCTCGCGGATTACGCGCGGATGGTGGAGCTTCTCATGGAGCATGGTCCGAACGTACGGTTTCCGCATTCCCGCGCGTTCGGAGATGGTCTTTTCGAACTCAGGCCAAGGGGCAGATCCGGCGCCGGGCGAGCGCTTTATTGCTTTGCCATCGGCCAACGCGTCGTGGTGCTGCACGCATTCGTCAAGAAGTCGCGGCGAACACCTGTTCGGGATCTGAAACTAGCTCGCAAGCGCATGAAGGAGGCGCTCCATGGCTGAAACCCCGCACGAACCCATCCCGCACGACCACGAGGCTTTTCTCCGAAAGGCGAGCAAGCGCCGGGGATTCCAGGCGGCCTATCAAGCGCTCTCCGTCGAATACGCGGTGGCGCAGGAGATGCTCGCGGCGCGCGCCCGCGCCGGGCTTACACAGGAAGCGGTGGCAGTCCGCATGGGCACATCCAAGAGCGCGGTGTCACGCCTCGAGTCGGCGGGCAAACACGCGCCGTCGCTCGCTTCGTTGAAAAGGTACGCCCAGGCCGTGGGATGCCGAATCGAGATCCGGCTGATTCCTCAACCATAGGATGAAGCAAAGCCCGCCAACCGCGCGCCGTCGATGCAGGCAGGCGGGACATCGATGCGGACAACATCATCCACGCCACCGGGGGTCGTCTTGATTCTGCGTCGTCGATGATCACCGATCATAGTGATACGGGTTAACCGGGAAGCCAAACATCCATTCGCCTCCCCCCATCAGGCACAGCCGCTGGGAGCCGTCGAAGAAGAGAGAGGTGAAGTTGCTCAGTCCCGCCGTGCGCTCCGGAATCAACCAGATCTCAGCGACTTGATCAAAGGGGTATTTCGTCGAAACGACGTCGGTGTGGTGATGCAGTAGGTTCCGCAGTTTGGCTTCCAGGATGTCGCCGGGCAGAACGACGACCTGTTCGACGCCCAGCGCATGGATGACCTCTTGCTTGCTCATTCCCAACGTCAACCGCTCCGCAGGGGATTTCGTGAAGTTCCGGGAATAAGGGGGCAACAGGGTAAGCGGAACCTGCAAGCCTGGCCACCAGTTCAGGTACCGCGCGCCGACGACCGCTCCGAGCGCCAACCCGCAGACCAGCCCGATAAGGAAGGGCGTTTTCCATTCCCATTCGGCCACAACCGGCGCCTCGTCCGAAGCCGCCGTTTCATTCCCGGTCGCTGCCATCGCGCGCAGCCTCCTGTTGGGGTTGGCGACAAGTCAGGCTATTTGGCATAGTG